>NZ_JBFXGG010000078.1:0-5330 GCF_050178255.1 Desulfococcus sp.
GCGCGGATTGAACAGGATGACATAGATCATGAAGAGTTCGGCGACAGGCACGGCGAACGCCGCAAAGTGCAGAATGACGATGCCCAGGCAGATCAGCAGGCGGTACCCGATATTCATATGCTTTCCTCCTTTTCAGGACAAGAGGCTTCCAATCCCGTTCCGGTTGACAGATGTTATTGACGGATTCAATATGGGGATAAAAATCCAGAATGTCAAAAATGTGTCTCATCCCGAAGCGGGTTACAGTCCGCAGTCTGGCAGAAAAACGGCATCGGCTGCCGATTCTTCCCGGTTCCCGCCCGGGATTCATAGCCTCTTGTACTTTCCGAATACATCGGCATCCTTGAAAATATCCATGCCTTCCCTGAAATTGTACTTGACAAATAGGATTAATTCCTATTTAGTAGTTATATGAGCAGGCAGGACGTCACCGAAAAAATTCAAGCGTTCATCGATACATGTCACCGACATCACCTGAAAATTACGCCCCAGCGCGTGGCAATCTACAGGGAACTGTTGCAGTCCGACATGCACCCTTCGGCCGACGTCCTTTACCGGCTTGTCAAAAGAGACTATCCCAACATCTCTTTTGACACCGTCAATCGAACGCTGCTGACGTTCGTCCATATCGGCGTTGCCAACGTCGTCGAGATCTTCGGCGGCGCCAAGCGGTTCGATGCGAACGTCTCGGACCATCACCACCTGCATTGCATTCAATGCGGCAGCATCACGGATTTCCACCACCGGTATTTCGACAGTCTGGCGGATCCCGAGGATGTCCCCGCGGACTTTCAAATTCTGGACAAGCGCATCGTGTTGAAAGGCATCTGTAACGCATGCAGCAAAAAAACGTCGCAACCTCACGGCACGCCCCATCATGACGAAAATCCAAAACAGAAAGGAAAATAGGAATGAGCAAGACCAAGGAAAATCTGCAGGCCGCTTTCGCCGGGGAATCCCAGGCCCGGAACAAGTACACCTTCTTTGCGGAAATCGCCCGTGAAGAAGGCTATCATTACATCGCCAAGCTGTTTGAAGAGACCGCCGAAAACGAAAAGCAGCACGCCCTGGACCATTTCAAGATGCTGAACGGCCTCGGCACCACGATCGAAAATCTCAAAGCGGCCATCGGCGGCGAGGACTACGAGGTCCAGAGCATGTACCCCACCTTTGCCAAGGAAGCCGAAGCCGAAGGAGAAAAGCTCGCCGCCATCGCCTTTCAGCAGGTCGCGAAAATCGAAGCGCATCACCGGGAGCGCTACAAAAAGCTTCTGGCCATGGTGGAGTCCGGGACCGTTTTCAAACGGGAGGAACCCATCAAATGGAAATGCAGCGTCTGCGGCTATATTGTCGAAGGCAAGGAACCGCCCCCCAAGTGCCCGTCCTGCAAAAAACCGAAGGAATATTACGAACCGGCATGCATGGATTTCTAACCGCGTCCGTCTGATTATGCCTTGACAAGCTTCGATAATTCTTCTATCAGAGGATATTTGAATATCGTTCAAGGTGCCGCAGTGCTTAAAATGGGAATCCCGTGAAAGTCGGGAGTGGTCCCGCCGCTGTAATCGGGGACAAAATTCGCGAATACCACTGTTTGTGAAACACAAATGGGAAGGTGCGAATAGTAGGACGATCCGAAAACCAGAAGACCTGCCTTGGACACGCCTGTCCTTCTCTACGATGAATGGAGACGCCGGCAATCTGAAAGGGTCAAGAAACTGGGTGCAACCCTTCAAGCCCAATGGGTTTGAAGGGTTTTTTTATTGCCCAACCTGCGGGCGCCTTCTCTCGAACAGGCGAGGCCGCCCGACATGACGGCATGGACATCCGTGCTATAAATAAGGTGCATTGAACTGCCATGATGACAGCAACCGGAAAACTTTACGGCATCGGCGTCGGCCCCGGGGATCCTGAACTGATTCCCCTCAAGGCCGTCCGTATCCTGGGTGGGGTGGATGTGGTTTTTGCCGCCTCTTCATCCAAGAACACCTACAGTATGGCCGTCGACATCGCCAGGAACCATATCCCTGAAAACACCCCCATCATCAAACTCCCCTTTCCCATGACCAGGGACAAGATCGAAACCGAAAAGGCGTGGCGGGAAAACGCCCAGACCATCATCGCCCACGTATCGGCGGGAAAACAGGCGGCGTTCATTACTCTGGGCGACCCAATGACCTATTCCACCTACGGGTATGTCCTGAAAAGCATTCTGGCGATCCGCCCCGATCTTCCCATAGAGACCGTACCGGGCATCACCTCTTATCAGGCCTGCGCTTCCCGTCTCAACACGCCCCTGGTGGAGGGGGAGGAGTCCCTGCTCATCACGTCGGGAGTCAAGGGGGGAGATCGCCTCCGGAACACCTCTCCACGACCCGAAAACATTGTTTTTCTGAAGGCATACCGCAATGCCGCCGACATTTCCCTGGCCCTGGAGGAAAGCAATATGGTCGACAACAGCGTCGGCATCAGCTGTTGCAGCCTGCCCCAGGAGGAGATCATCCGCGACATCCGCGCTTTCAAGGATCGGAAACCCGGCTACTGGACCATCATCATCGCAAAGCAGAACCCCTGATTCCACCGCGATCACGACGGACGACGGCTGTTTTCAATGCCGGAACAGCGGTCTCCCTGTTTGATTTCTCGCCCGGAAAACCGATGCCCGCCATTGCGGCCCCTCGATCCCGACGCTTCTTTCCTACCAGACTTCCGGATATCCAATATCCACGAAGGCGCTCTCCATCTTCTGCTTATGATCCCGTTCCATGGCGGCCAGTTCCATAAAGATCTCCTTCTGCCTGGGATCGGTGCAGCCGCCGGCGAGTGCGGTGTAGTGGTTCATGGCCGACTCTTCCTTCTTCATGGCCAGGGCGAAAGCGTCGCTGGGCGTCATGTCGGCCGAAACCACGGGATCCGGCAGGGTTTCGGCAACGTGGTAATCCCGCTCCTCGTCGAAGGGGAGTTTTTCGGGTATGACCGCCCGAAACCCCTCCAGGATTTCCTGGTGCTTCTTCTCTTCCCGGACAAAGCCCAGAAACAGGTCCTTCAGAAAGGCATCCTTCATTTTGCCGGCAACGTCCCGGTAAAACCGTTGAGCCGCGATCTCGCTTTGAATGGCGTCCTTCAAAATCGTGTCGTACTCCGCTCGGTTCATGCATCCTCCCCTTGCAAGTCGGTTGTCGGAAACAAATTGTCAATCCTTGGTCATGGTTCAAGCTAATACATGCACCAAAGGATATCAATCCTGAAATTCAGTGTTCACCCGCGGCCTCCCGCCCCGATGTCGACGCTCCCCCAATCCCGTTCGGATTCGCGTCTCTCGGCCTCCGCCTTGATGCAGCAGACGGCATGGTTCCACACCACGTCATGGGCATACGCCGGAAAGATCCCTTTGAAGATCGCCCAGAGCATCCTCCCGGGAAAGCCCCGCCCTTTCCTGAAATCGAATGCGGTATAGATGACCAGACGATTGTTGCCGTCTTTCGTCGGCGTGATATCGAAGAGCAGCCGCCCCCGCTCCGAAAAGACTTCCTGAACCTCGAAAAGGAGGGCTTTGTCGGGAATGGCCCGAACCAGACGGACATCCATGGAAACGGGCAATCGACCGAGGCGGTATCGGATTACCGTTCCCACTTCGGCGGGAACACCCGAGATTCGTCGCACCGTAACGAACCTGAGTTTGAGGAACCGCCGGTCCGGGTCCCCGAATTTTTTCAGCTCGTTGAAGATGCTTCGGGCCGACGCCCGGATCTTGACGGCATACATCCGTTCCATCTCGGGCTCGACATCGAGGGTCACCCCCAGAGGCCCGGCGATGGAGCGCTTGAAATAGTCTCTTTTTTCCTTGATGATGACCGTCGGATACCGTCCGTATTGTTCCCAACGGATACCGAAAGCCGCCTCGGTCAGCAGATTCCGCGCCGTCTTGAAAGCACCGACGGTAATGGAACGGATCACGGGAAGGCTGATCAAATCGAGAAAGACGTCCCGATAGTCGGCGGTGCCGCTGCCGATTCTCCAGAGGACATTTCCCAGGTGCCACCGTTCTTTTTCCCGAAACTTCATCTCCGTGGCAAAGGCCTGGTAAAGGATCCGACTCAGGAGGGGGGAGGAGAATGCCGTCCGGATCAACCCGAACACCAGCCTGCCGTAACGGGTGTCGGTTTCCAGCCAGGCGGTTACCGGACCGTATCCCGCCCGGAGGCTTTCCGCGTCGATCCCCTCGTGAATGACGGTCCGCGCCAGAGCTTCCGCAGTGACGAACGCGGAATAGAGTCCGTCTTTATAAAGTCTTGCGCCCAGGGCGTCGCCGACCATGGCGATGCGATCAGCCACCGGGAATTTCGCGGGCCTGACCGCCATGAACGGGCTGCAGGCACAAGCGACGGGGATGGTTTCCATGGGCAGGTGGGGAAGGATGGCGCGAATATGAGGGAGCGCGAGGAAATCCCGGGCGATCTTCAGGGTGTCCCGGGGCAGGTCGGCCCTGTCGACGCTCCTGCCCACCAGGGCGACAGTAAGGTAATCCCCTTTGGGAACCAGGGCGATATGCTCCAGCGGCAGCGCCTTCGAGCCGGATTCGATAAAATAGAGCTCCCGGTCCATGACCTTTCTGAGGTAGCCGCGTCCGGGCTTCAGTTCCAGGACCAGGGTGCGCCGCACCTCCGGCGGCCTGAAGCGGGGCATGATCGCACGGCAGGACTGAAAGAGACGGTTTTCGGAAGGGGGTTGCCCCGGCCGCGGATTGACGCCCACAGCCAACGCGACGAAATCCGCATCGACCGCCTTCGCCGCCGCCCCCGCTGTTTTGACCACAAGCAGCGGCCTTCCCGAGGGCAGATACCGGATCTCCCGCGCCTCTCCGGTCAGGATGTCGGCCCCTTCCGCAACGGCCTTCTCCAGGAGGAAGTGGTCGAAACCCTTCCCGCCGTCCGTTCGGTCGCCGGGCAGGCTTCCGCGGAACACCGCCGTCATCCGCTGCCCGGCCGGAACCCTCAGGGGAAAATTCTTCCAGAGCCCGTGGATCCAGATATGGGTAAAGGACTCCTGAATCAACACCTCGGGAAGCGCCAGGTCCTTTTCGCGCAGAAGCGCATGCAGCCGCGGCGAGATGCCGCCCGCGCAGTGGTTGCACCCCCTGCGTTGCCATATCCGGCCTGCGGGATGACGCTGGGCTTTTTTCTCGATGATCGTAACGGACAGCCTCCGCCCTGCGCACTTCGCCTCCCGGAGCAGGTGAACGGCGAAAAGTGCGCCCGCAGGCCCGCCCCCGACAATACAGACCCTGCTCCCGTCCGATAAGACCGACTTTTTTTGACGTTGGGTGTTCA
>NZ_JBFXGG010000078.1:5430-13577 GCF_050178255.1 Desulfococcus sp.
AAGATCCCGCCATTCGAGGCCGTATCGGTAAAAGGCCATGGATGCGAGCTTTTTGGTAAGGATGGCATTCCGGTATGCCTGCAGTTCCGGATTGTTCAGAATGTCCATGATCTTCTCCATGCCGAGCCGCCGGATCAGGATACCCGGAATATAGCGCTCCAGGATTTGCCGGACCCGGTCCCCGTCGGCCAGGATCTCCCGGATGCGCTTTTCAAAAACGGCCTGAAGGGTGAAGATCTGTTCGCTCGTCCGCTCCGACAGATCGAAGAGCGGCACCGACGGATCGGTTTCGTGAATCCGGATAAGCATTGCAGTCTCCGCCCGGGCGTTGGCCTCCACCAGCCCCAGGATATCCCGGATCAATGCCCATCGGGTCTCGGCGTCGTCCAACAGGTTCGCCTCGTAATCGTCTCCAAAGAGAAAGCCGGTGAGAACCTCGGAGACGGCGCTGGAAAAAACGCCCCCCTTGTTGGCCGTGGTGTCTTTGATATGCCTGATGCCCGTAGTGGTGGCGATATAGCGTCTGGCAGCGTCGTCAAAGAAGACATTGGCGCCCTCGACGATGAACTTCAACTCCTCGAAGATAGAGAGAAACGGCTTGACATTGCCGCGGTTCACAGTGTCCTTGAATCCCCCGCAGGGGATGAAGGCACGGATATCGGCCTCACGAATGAAACGGCGGTTCGCGGGGTCCGACAGAAAGGTCCTGTGAAACAGGGCGCCGTCCTCCACGACCGTGCCGTCGGGAAGTGGGATGTTTCTGGCCTTCATCGGCACCCGGAATCCGCGGGAACCCAGTTTGTCCACAGGGAAAGCCATGGAGTTGGCTCTGGGGAAGGAATGACGCATGAAGGCAATCTTCGTCAGTTCGCGACGATCGAGCCCGTCAGGATCAAAGAGGATCGATCCGCCGTCGATGACGAGGCAGATCCTGCCCTTGTAACACTGGATCTCGTTGCCCCCGAGATCTCCGTCCGGACCGCCGGTCATCATCAGGTTGAGGTTTTCCTCTGATTCACCGAAGTGCGCCACGAGGGTCCTGAAGGCCCCCATCACGCCGGTGGTGGTCATGCCGCTGGTTTCGATTCGTCCGCCGACGACCTCATAAATGTCGTCCATATTCCGGGTGACGAGGACGGTTTCGCCGTTGATGCAGAGTTCGGTGCCCTGCTCCCGCCGGTCAATAAGGCCAAAAAGATCGCCCCCCTCGATCCGGCCGTAGGTATCGTGGGGGATGCCGAAGCTCTTGCCCGTGGTGAGGGTCCGCCAGTAACGATAGCCCCGCTCCCGGGCGCGAAAGGCCACTGCGTCCATGAAGGGTGCCGTTCCCTCGTCGGGGCCGAAAAACACCATTTCGGGCTTCCCGTAATGGTCGATCACGGCCGAATCCTCCAGGGTCAGATCGAGAATGCCCTCGGTATAGTCGTACAGGGCCGCCATCCCGTGGCCGGCATAGACGGCATGGGGCACCACCACGCCCTTTGAACCGCTTTCACAAATGTCCTTGTGCTTCAACCGCTGGGCCTTTGGCCCCAGGGCATAGTTCAGGAGCACGGCATTGTCGATCTCCGTGGAATAATTGCTCGGCGACACGCGAATGAGGCGAAGCCCTCCACGGGCGATGTCTCCGGCCCTCAGGTGGGTTCCGCAGGCGTAGTGACCGTTCACGTAAAAGATGCCGAACACGAAACGGTCGAACACCAGCGGATCGAGAATCCGGTTGTCAAATCGAAAGGCGAAGGACCGCTTTTCCGGTTTGTAGAAATTGGTCTTCAACGTACACGAGACCATCCTGAACATGAACCTGAAGATATCGTAATTCTGCCAGGCATCCATGAAGCGGGAGGCGATGATTTTGTCGAAGGCCGAGAATTTCTGTTCGAGCACTTCCGGGGTGATTCGGTTTTGAATCCCGGGTTTGAACCTTTGTTCGAAAAGACCGTAGAGGATCTTGATGAGATCCGGATTCTCGAGGGCGGTTTCGAGAATGAGTTTCGAAACGTATGTGGATTTGTTGGCGCCGTGAATCCGTCCGGCAAAAGCCTCCTTGTGATCCTTGCTGACGAGACTCTCCAGAATCTCCCGGTCGGTGGCTTTGTCCCGTTCCTTGTAAATGAACATGTGGGTGAAATCGACAAGATTTCCGGCAAAAAGCATCTCGTCGAAGGTCAGTTTACCGGTCACGTAAAGATCGGTTACGTCACTGACGGCAAAGGCGAGGTAGGCACAGAGATCGGCGACAAGCGCCGCCTCTTTTCTCCGGGAAAGCTCGCCAAGGGCATAGAGGGAACAGATAGAGGACGGCACCGGCAATTTTCTGCAATAGGGCTCCCAATAGGCGCGATTCAGCACCAGGCCGTGATCCTCGAAAAGCTTCCGGAATACCGGGAGCTGGGGTGAAGCGAAATCGCTGTTGAACATCAGACGGGTCTCACCGGTCTCGGGAAGATTGAACACCTCGATGAGGGGCGTCACGGCGCGTTCCGCGGCCTCGAGAAACCGTTCGTAGCGCCGTCGCGTGGGTGCTGGTGTCGCAGTGTAGTCTCCCGCCAGAGAGAACAGGAATCGGGATGTTCCAAAGGAGTCCGGGTCGTAATCCCTGACCGTTTCCGGTCGGATGATGTAGGTGTAATAGTGACTTTCAGGGCAATAGTAATATTCGCGACGATGGCCGGGAATCTGGTCCTCCAGGACCTTTTCCATGCTGTCCCGGGTCTCCTGGGTGGCGATCCTGACCCGTTGGACGTTGTTCTCGCTCTCCAGGTCGAAGTCGACATGGGCCACCCGGCCCACCAGAACCCCCTTGCCGTCCTTGAAGGTGATGCTGGTGGCGATGGATGACAGCATCTGCTTGAGCGCGCCCGCCTTGATGTTTTCAAAGAAATAATTGGGCAAGCCCAGGTCTTCCAGGAGGATTCCCGCCGCCATGTTGATACAGTTGGCGGTGAGAAGTCCCTCGCTGGACAGGTCGATGACGGCCTCATAGAGAACGCTGGGGTCGAGATTGACGCTCTGGGCTTTTTTGATGATGTAGGTTCCCCGGGAAAAAGCGGGGGAACAGCCGGCTTTATGGTCCATGATTCTCCTCGATCGTTTCGGTCTTAACGGACGACTCAGCTTTTCCGTCCGGACCCTAAATTCGGATCCGTTCCGCGCCTGCCAGTCGATCTGCGACATGGGCCCGCCAACCGGCGCCGTCATGGGCATCCGCCAATGCAACAGCCAGGTGCGTCGGGATCACCCGGCGCTGTCGACCCAGGCCGTTCAGGCAGGCCGGGCAGTTGGTCACCAGGCGTGTGCGGCCCGATGCAAAGGATGCATGCGCCGCCAGGCTCTCCCGTTTGCGTTCCAGCATGCGGGCGGCAATGTCCGGCCGGCTCAGGGCAAGTGTTCCGGCTTCGGAACAGCAGTGGGGAACGGAGACGACGCCTTCCGGCGCCAGACGGCGCAGAAGTGCCTCCCCCGTGCCCTCGAGAGAGTCGTGACAAGGGGCATGGTACCAGCACAAGCCCGGGAGCATGACGTCGAAACCGCGCTCCAGAACCCAGCCGGCGACATCGAGCAGCGGGGCATCGAAGATATCGGCGGCGCTCATTCGGATCAGGGTCTCGCGGCAGGTGCCGCAGGAGACAACGCATGCATCGAAATCGAGGTGCCCCAGCATGGAACGGATCTGGTTGAAAATGATGGCGTTGCGGAGTTCCTGCCGTTTGCTGATATCCGTTTTGGCATTGGCACGGGCTGGAAATCCGCAGCAGAGGTATTTCGGCGGCAACACCACGCGGGCCCCGACCTGCAGGAGCAGGTAAATCGATGCCAGGGCGATGTCGGCATGCAACCGCTCGGACCCGCAGCCCGGATAATAGAAAACCGTGGCCGTCGCGGTGTCGGCGGGCGCGACCAAAAGCGCCTGATTCCGGTCATGAGATGGGTAGGCCGCAGGCAGGGGCCGGGGTGCGATGGACGCCACGGGCGCATAGAAAGGCGCCAGGAGGGATCCTTTCCGCCGTCTGTTGCCGCCGCCCATCAGCCGAACCGCCGTCCGCTGCAGTGCGCCGCCCCATTGAAAAACCGTCCGGCGAACCAGGGCGTTGGTCAGCGGCGACCGCGAGGCGAGATATGCAAGGACGATGCGCGTCGGCAGCGGCGATCGCTTGAAGCGACGGTCCGCCAGCACCTCCCGCTCGAGAATGGAGATTTCGGCAGTATCGATATTGACGGGACAAGGGGGCAGGCACTTGTGGCAGAGGGTGCAGTGATCGGCGATCTCCTCCAGCCGGCGCAGCGACCTGAAACCCACGGCGTGGGACCGTTGCGCGTCGTAGAGCAGGGCTTCGATGATCCCCGTCAAGGCCAGGTTTTTGTTCCGCGGATGAAAGAACAGGTTTTCCGCCGGGTAAAAGACGCAACAGCCGGTCTTGCACTTGCCGCAGCGGACGCATTGGGAAATCTTCTCCGCCAGCTGCTCCAGGTGACCGTAGCGCAGTATGCGGGCCTCCAGCTCGATCAGGTTGAAAGATGGGGTGAACACCTGGTTTGCCGTGTCGGGATCGGTCAGCTTTCCCGGGTTGATCAGATCCTCCGGATCGGCCGTCTGCCGGTAAGCCTTGAATGCCGCCATGATATCGGGATCCAGGTGCCGGATTTTGGTGAACCCGATGCCGTGCTCCCCGCTCACCACGCCCCCCAGCGCCACCGCCTTTTCCATGATGACGTCCGCCGTGTCGGCGGCGCGCCGCATCATCTCCCGGTCATTGGCGAACACCGGGATGTTGACATGGACGTTGCCGTCGCCGGCGTGCATGTGAGTGGCGACGACGATACGCCGGTTTCGGATCTCGGCGATATCGCGGTCGATCTCGGCCCGAACCTTGCTGAATCCGCGCAGCAGCTCCGCCATGGCGGCCGCCGCTCCCCGGAGATGCGTCCCCTCCCGCAGGTGTTCCCGGCCGGCCAGATAAACCTGGTCCATGGCCTTCCGAAGGAGTTCTCTTGCCCTGGGCAGTTTCGCCGCCAGCCACTCAGGGTCTTCAATGGGCACGGCCTTCTCCAGGTAGTTGATAAGGTGCCACATGACCTCGACCTGGTTGCTCCGCTCTTCCTCCATATTGAGGGCATCGACAAACTCGGCAAACTCGGCCAGGGCCGAAAGGGGCAGAACGATATCCTCGTTCAGCTTGAACGCATTGGTGCGGGCCGCGATGGCGCCCAGTCGTTTCCGGTCCCGCCAGAAGCGCTCCGCTTCGGCATCGCTCCCCGCTACGGCCATAAATGTATTGGGATAGGCGGAAAGCAGCGTTCTCAACCGTGACAGGCCGTCATTCACCTGTTCGACAGCATGCCCCACGATGTCCACGAGCAGCACGGCCTTGGGGCGTCGACTGCGGGGGGCCTTGGCCTTGTAGTCGATGGCCTGGACGTACTCCTCATCAAAATGCTCGAGGGCCATCAGGGCTTCGCGTCCCTGATTGACAAAGGATCGGGAAATCTCCACGATCACCCGACCCGCCTCGTCCATGTCCTCGCCGAAGAATTCGAGGCACACGGTTCGCTGATGGGGATAGGCGGGATGAAGGATGAAGACCGCCGAGGTAATAACGCCGTCGGTGCCCTCTTTCTGAACGCCCGGGAGGCCCTCCAGGGCCTTGTTGGTGATGTCCTTGCCCAGACCGGGCTTTCTGATCCGGTTGCCGGGAATCGAAATCTGTCGGATCGTTTCTCCGCCGGCGACGTCGGTCACCGAAAAGACAACGGTTTCTTCGGGGTCGATGCGGCGGCCCGTGGGATGGGTGCGCCGAACCTCGATCAGCCGCCCTCCCGGGACCGCCATGCGGAAGCTCAGGAGGTTGTCGATGGCCGTACCCCAGAGCACGGCTTTCTTGCCGCCGGCGTTCTCGGCGATGTTGCCCCCGATGGTACAGGCCCATGCCGAGGTGGGATCGGTGGCAAACACCAGCCCGGCCCCGGCCGCGGCTGTCATGGCGGCCTCCGTGATGACGCCCGCGCCCACGGGAAGGATCGGCAGTCGAAGCGCCTTTCCGTCGGGATCCTCGTAGTTTTCCCAGGCAAGGGCGCCGATACGGTTGAGTTTCTCGGTGTTGATCATGACACAATCGGGAACGACGGGAACGGCGCCACCGGTGAGACCGGTGCCCGCGCCGCGCGGAATCGCCTTCAAACCCAATGCCGATACAGCCTGGAGCAGCATCGGGACCTGGCTTTCCTCGTCGGGGCAGACCACTGCCACAGGCAGGTGAAGCCGCCAGTTGGTGGCGTCGGTGGCATGGGCCATGAGGGTGAAGGGATCGAAAAAAACATTCGCCTCGCCGACAATGGCGCCGAGGCGTCGACGAATGCGATGCCGCATCGCGACAACGGCCGACAGTTCGGCGTCCAGCGCGGAAAGCTTTTGTCGGCACCGATCCAGGACGATATCCAGATCCGGCTCCGGATCGGCGCGATCCATGATGAGTGTCAGGTCCCTGCGGGCCGCCGCCAGAAACCGCCTTCGCCGATCACGATCGTCAATCAGCTCCTGATAAAGGAAGGGATTCCGGTAATGAATGAAGAGGTCTCCGACAAAACGCATCAGGACGCGCCAGGATCTCCCCGTCCGGCGCCTGAAGACCAGCCGCTCCAAGGGGGCCAACACCTCCGCTCCCAGCAACCATGCCAGGATGCGCCTGTCGTCGGCCGATGTGTAATTATATGGAATCTCTCTGTCGGTAATGCTTCCCATTTTCGTTTTTTTGGACCTGATGACCTCTTTAGATATATCGGGATCGCGCGAGGCTCGGCTTGCGGGTGTTGGCCGTCGCACCGTCCACGGCCTTAAATCATGCGGAACGCCGCTATGTCAGTCCCCATAAGGGCCTTGACCGTGACGGCACACGGCCCGGATACCCTGTTCCTATACCAGAGAAGTGCCGTGAACGCACTAGAGAACTGTTTCAGACAATGGGCGAACGGAGCGGGAATGAACGAAGTCCTCCGCGCCGTTATCCCTAGTCGGCGTATATTTTTTGAGGCGTTATCCGTCTTTCGGGGGATACCGGCACGAATGGACATGATCAATCCCGGCTTGCAAGGTGCCGACGTTCCGGGTCGAAGCCGAGGCGGCCTTGGCGGCCCAGGGTTTTTCCGAGGATCGCATCGAAAGCAGCCTGTTTTTGAACCTTCGCTACCAGGGCACGGACACGGCCCTGATGATCCCCCGACCTGCGGGTAATATTTTCGCCAACCTTTTCATGTCCATCGCCGAACAGATGGGCCGGATGCTCCAAAAAACGGCCATCTCGACCAACATCGAGGAGGGCCTCGTTCGTTTTTGAACAGTGGTAGGCTGGAAGTCAGGGATACGGCATGACGCCGGCGGATCACTCCGCTGCGGGACGGTAGGAAGGTTCAGTCGGGATGAGCGGCGTTCGTGCTCCGAAAAGCACGCCGATGGTTCCGGATACACCGGATCATCCGGCATCCAGAACGGCGCTCAAAAAGGCGATGGTGCGTTCATTTTGGGGATTGTCGAATAATTGTTCGGGAGGACCCTGCTCGGCGATCTTGCCCTCGCAGAAGAAGCAGACCCGGTCGGCGATCTCCCTGGCGAATCCCATCTGGTGGGTGACCATCAGCATCGTCAGGTCGTGCTTGTCGTTGAGCTTTCGGATGACCTGGGTCACCTCGCCGATAACCTCCGGGTCCAGGGCAGAGGTCACCTCGTCGAAAAGCATGATCTTGGGCCGCATGGCCAGTGCCCGCGCAATGGCGACCCGCTGCTGCTGGCCTCCGGACAGCCGGGCGGGATACTGATCGATCTTGTCCGCCAGGCCGACCATATCCAACAGGTCCAGGGCCCGCTGCTCGGCCTCGTCCTTTCTCATGCCCAGCACCTGGACCGGCCCCTCGATACAGTTTTCAAGCACCGTCATGTGGGGAAAGAGATTGAAATGCTGGAACACCATGCCGATATTCTCGCGCATTTTACGCAGATAGGATTTGCTTGCCCTGACAAGGCCGCCGTTTTTCGGCATGTGCGTCATCGGGGTTCCGTCGACGTAGATGACGCCCTCATCCACCAGTTCCAGGGCCATCAACATGCGCAATACCGTTGTCTTGCCCGACCCGGAAGGCCCGATGATAGCGACCAT
>NZ_JBFXGG010000079.1:0-13433 GCF_050178255.1 Desulfococcus sp.
ATTGCAGGCACGTACACGCCGTTAACCCTTGGCATCCTTCGTGGTGCATTCGGCTGGACGCTCTTCGGGGTTATTTGGGGTCTTGCCGCAGCCGGTGTAGTGCTGAAGGCATTCTATAAAACCGCACATCCCATTCTTTCCACCTGCCTTTATCTGCTGATGGGGTGGCTTCTCGTGATTGCGGTCAAGCCTTTGTTTGCCGGGATGCCTGAAAAGGGGCTATTCTTATTGATTGCGGGCGGCTTGTCGTATACCACCGGTGTCGCATTTTTTGCGATCGATTCGCGAGTGCCATACGGCCACCTGATCTGGCATCTATTTGTTCTCACCGGCACCACCTGCCATTATTTCTTAATCCTTTGGTATGCAGTCTAGGCGAAAAAGCGGCATTGTGCTGCCGGACATGAAGAAAAAAACAGGCTGATCATATCGGCCAGATGTACTGAAGGCGACAGGCAACCCATGTCCATTTCCACAGAAGCGCCTCAAGGCACGAAGCAGGGCAAGCCCAAAAACAAGACAGCAGATGCCGGGACCGGCGGCCGGCCGGCGAAACTGTCGCTGACCGCCCTGGGCATGGTTTTCGGGGGTATCGACACCAGTCCGATATACGCATTCGGGAGGGCTTTCACGGTGAATACGGTATTGCCGTAAGCTCCCGGAGAGACAGGCCTGTCCAGATCTGAACGATTCACATCGCAGCCGCAAGTCAGACGCGTCAAATTATCATCCCCCAAAAAAATCGATGGTCACCTATCATTTACAACCCATAACACCAACAAGCATGCAAAAGAGTCATATATGACCATCGGTTAAACCTGACCCTTTATATGTCGCTGCCAATGGCATTCCCACCGGGCTCTTTTTGAATCAATTTAAATAATTATCCTTAAAAGCCAAGAGGATAGCTGCCGTTGTGCCGGGTATTGGCAATCCAGGCATAGAAATTGAAATATAAACAATCAGAATCACGTAAAATCAACTCAAACCGAAACCAAACAGGAGGAACACCATGAAATCAAGCACGAAAGACAACATGGAAGGCAAGATGCATCAGGCCAAAGGCAAAATTAAGGAGACCGTTGGAAAAGCAGTCGGGAATCCTGATCTGGAGGCCGAAGGCAAGGTCGAGAATTTAGAAGGCAAAATCCAGGAAAAGATCGGTGATGTCAAGAAAGTTGTGGGCCAATAGCAGCGTTATTTTTGAATCCTCGAAAAATTGGAACCGGACATCACAGACTTATCTCCCTTGACTTCTCAGGCATAGATTTCCAACTATCGATTTTTTCGGCGCTTCTCTCCAACACAGCCGGCCGGGGCTTGGAATACCGGCTTCACGGGCTTCCGATCCGGTGCAATGATTTCCTGCCGCGGCCCTGATACCGCCGTCGGCCGGCTCGCATCAGGGCCGGACGGAGACCCATCAAAACCAACCGAAAGGAGAACCCAATGTTGTGGACGATTGCCGTAATACTGTTAATCCTGTGGCTTCTGGGTCTTGTGAGCAGTTACACGATGGGAGGCTTTATCCATGTTTTGCTGGTGATCGCCGTTATCGTAGTGCTGCTCAATATCATTCGGGGCCGGAGAGTCCTGTAGCCACCAAAGCTCATAGACACGCAATTTAAGATAAAGGCACATAATAATATGAAAATATTCACAAATCTTGCCATCATACTGATTGCTGCCGGGATCGTGGCCTTTGGGTATCAAGGGATCGCCGATACGACCAGAGAAAAGGTCGTCGATCTCGGGTCTCTGCAGATGACGGCGGAGGAGACCGGAATGTTTCCGTCGCCGCCGATGGTTGGAGGGATTGTGTTTTTGTGCTACATCGGGCTGCTGACCAAGGGAAGGAACAAGAGCTGAACAGATCAGCAGAGGAAAAGAATGGGACAATACAATCTGAACCGCATCTTCAATCCGCGCCATGTTGCAGTGGTGGGCGCCGGTGAAAAAGCTGGAAGTATTGGTAATGCGCTGATGAGAAACCTGATTGACGGCGGGTTTCCCGGCACATTGCTGCCGGTGAACCCGAGATATAAAACCATCCACGGGCATACATCCGTCGGATCGGTTTCCGCCTTGGAAACAGGTGTGGACCTTGCGATTATCGCCACCCCGATTCACAGCGTTGTCGATATCGTGAGCGAATGCGTCGAAAAAAAGGTCGGCGGTGCTGTTGTGATTTCGGCGGGGGGAAAAGAGACCGGTGAACAGGGCCGGGAGATAGAAGAAAGGATTCAGCGGATAGCTTACGCCGGGGGGCTTCGTATCATAGGGCCGAACTGCCTGGGCATCATCCGGACCGGCGCGAACCTCAACGCCAGTTTTGCGTCCGAAATGCCCGTGACCGGAAATCTGGCCTTTGTATCCCAGAGCGGCGCCATTTGCACGGCGATTCTTGATCTGGCGCTCAAGGAGCGCATCGGCTTCAGCCATTTTGTCAGCATCGGCTCCATGCTGGACGTCGACTTTGGAGATACAATCGATTATCTCGGAAATGATTCCTCGGCAAAAAGCATTCTACTGTACATCGAAAGCCTGACGAATTTCCGCAAATTCATGAGCGCCGCCCGCTCGGTGTCCCGGGTCAAACCCATCATCGTTCTGAAATCCGGCAGGAGCCCCGACGGTTCAAAGGCCGCCGCATCCCATACGGGCGCCATGGCCGGAGAAGATGCCGTATATGACGCTGCTTTCAAGCGCGCCGGCATCGTGCGCGTGGACACCATCGAAGAGCTGTTCGACTGCGCGGAGCTGATGGCGAAGCAACCGCGGCCGAGCGGCTCCCGGCTGGCGATCCTCACCAATGGCGGGGGGCCGGGCGTTATGGCCGCGGACACGTTCGCCCGGTACGGTCAGAAGCTTGCGCCCCTTGATCCTGAGACCCTGCAGGCCCTCGATGCGTTCCTCCCGCCCTTCTGGAGCCGGGGTAACCCCATCGACATTCTCGGTGATGCCTCCGCGGAGCGATTCTGCCGTGCCCTGGAGGTCTGCTTCAACTCGAAAAACCTGGACGGGATGCTTGTTATCCTTGCGCCCCAGGCCCTTACGGACCCCATTTCTTTGGCCGAGCGCCTGGCCGCCGTCATGAAAGCGCGCCGGTATCCGGTGGTTGCCTGCTGGATGGGCGGAAAAAGCATTGGAAAGGCCGTTGAAATTTTGAATGAAGCGGGGATCCCGACCTACGATACGCCGGAACGGGCGGTGAGAGCTTTTCTGTATATGGTTGAACATGCCAGAAACTTAGAAATGATTTTGGAAATTCCACCGAAAATGACCAGAGATTTGGTGTTCAATCCGGAGAAAGCCCGAAAGCTGCTTTCCGAGGCGCCCGTGGGGGAATTTATGCCGGAATCCGATTCCAGGGAACTGCTCATGGCATACGGCCTGCCCGTGATCAGGACGGAAATCGCGAAGACCGGGGCACTGGCTTCAAGTATCGGCCGGGAAATGGGGTACCCGCTGGTCATGAAAATTCATTCCCCGGACATCCCTCATAAGACCGATGCGGGCGGCGTTCGGCTGGATTTGCGCTGTGATGCGGATGTTTGCGAAGCCTACAACCAGATCATATCATCGGCGCGGGAATACAAACCCGATGCCCGGATGGAGGGGGTAACGATTCAGCCTTATTTTTCAAACCCGGATTTTGAAATTCTGATGGGGGGCAAACGGGATCCCAGTTTCGGTCCGGTGATTCTGTTCGGGATGGGCGGCATTTTCACCGAAGTATTGAAAGATCGGGCTTTGGGGCTTCCCCCCATGAACCGATTGCTTGCCCGGCGGCTCATGCAGGAAACCAAGGCATACGCTCTGCTGCAGGGATACCGGAACCGCCCCGCTGCCGACATGGAGCGGCTCGAAGAAATGATTGTCCGGCTCTCCCAGCTCCTGATCGATTTCCCCGAAATTGCCGAGCTGGACATGAATCCCGTCCTGATCAAGGACGGCAATCCCGTCGCGGTCGATGCCCGGATACTCGTTTCACCGATTGGGGTGCCTTCCTCCCTGCATCTGGTGATCGGCCCCTATCCGGAAGAGGAAGAGTCCCATATGGTCGGGGTTGATGGGCGCCGAATATTTATCCGGCCCGTCAAGCCCGAGGACGCCCCACTTTTTACGGCGTTGTTCAAGACACTCTCCCCGACTACGATTTATCATCGTTTTTTCGGTTCGTTAAAGGAATTGAACCCCGAGATGCTGGCCCGGTTCACCCAGATCGATTATGATCGGGAGATTGCGCTCGTTGCCCTGGATGAAGATATGGATGAAGATTCAGAAACCGACAGCATGCTGGGGGTTGCCAGAATCATCGGAGACCCGGACGGAAAGACGGGTGAATTCGCCGTTCTGGTGGGTGATGCCTGGCAAGGCAGGGGCATTGGTTCGAACCTGCTGAAAAAGTGCCTGTCCATCGCCGAAAAACGCGGCTTCAAAACGGTACACGGCATCGTGCTGAATGAGAACAGGAACATGCTTGCGCTGGGAAAAAAGCTCGGGTTTGAAGCAAAAAGAGACGCCGGAGACAACCGGCTGGTCATTCATTTCGGAGGAAACAACCCATCTTGTTAAGTGAAAAAATCCAAAACGTATTTCCGCAGGCCGGCGAGATCCCCGAAACCCTTTTAAACGGGGTTCCCTGCATTCAGACCGGCTATCTCGTAAACGGTGAGATTCGGATCTGGGACGGTCCGCGCCAGGAGGTGCTTTCGCCCGTCCAGGTGGCGGACGACACCGGCCCGAAGCCTTTATTCGTTGGCGAATATCCGCTGCTGACGGAAGCGGAAGCGCTTGAGGCTCTTGATGCGGCGGTTGCCGCCTATGATCATGGGCGGGGGGTGTGGCCTACCCTCTCCGTGTCCGAGCGGATTGATCACATGGAGCGGTTCGTTTTCCGAATGATTGAAGAAAAGGACCGGGTCGTGCGGTTTCTGATGTGGGAGGTCGGTAAATCGCTCCGGGATTCGGAAAAGGAATTCGACCGGACCGTTCAATACATTAACGATACCCTCTCCGCGCTGAAAGATCTGGATCGCATTTCTTCCCGGTTCACCATGGAGGAGGGGATCATCGGCCAGATTCGGCGCGCTCCCATGGGCGTCGTGCTCTGCATGGGACCGTTCAATTATCCGCTCAACGAGACATTTACCACGCTGATTCCGGCGCTTGTCATGGGAAACACCGTGATCCTGAAGCCGCCCAAGCACGGTGCGCTTCTCTATGCACCGCTTCTGGCGGCCTTTCGCGAGGGTTTCCCGAAAGGCGTCATCAACGTCATCTATGGTGAGGGGAGAAAAGTGATACCCCCGCTCATGGCATCCGGCAAGATCAACGTGCTGGCGCTGATCGGCTCGAGCAAAACGGCGAATGCCTTGAAAAAACTGCACCCCAGCCCCAATCGTCTTCGCTGCGTCCTGGGGTTGGAGGCCAAGAATCCGGCCATTGTGCTGAAAGACGCCGATCTTGATCTGGCCGTAAAGGAATGCGTTCTCGGTTGCCTCTCCTTTAACGGGCAGCGGTGCACGGCCCTGAAGATTCTCTTTGTGGAAGCCGGCATCGCGGATGCGTTTCTCGAACGCTTTGCCGCGGCCGTCACCGCCCTGTCCTTTGGGATGCCATGGATAGAAGGGGTTTTCGTGACGCCGGTCGCGGAAAAAGGCAAGACGGATTACCTGGGAGAACTGGTGTCGGACGCCGTCGCGAACGGCGCACGGATCGTCAATCCTGCTGGGGGGAGCGTTTGCGGCAGTTTCTTTTTTCCCGCCGTACTGTATCCGGTTCACCCCAACATGCGGGTCTATTATGAAGAGCAGTTCGGACCGGTGATTCCCATCCTGCCCTTCGACAAGATCGATGAGCCCATCGCGTATATGATCCAATCGAGCTACGGCCAGCAGGTCAGCATCTTCGGAAGCGATCCGGACCAGATTGCACGGTTGATAGACCCCCTGGTAAACCAGGTCTGCCGGGTCAATATCAACAGCCAGTGCCAGCGGGGACCGGATACGTTTCCCTTCACGGGACGAAAGGATTCCGCTGAAGGAACCCTTTCCGTATCCGACGCCTTGCGGGTTTTTTCCATTCGAACACTGGTTGCCGCCAAGCAGACGGAGTTGAACAGGCAGATCATCACCCGCATCGTTCGGGATCATACAAGCAAATTTCTGGCGACCGACTTTATTTTGTAGAGAGAATGGTATATAAAACCGTATATGTCGCATAATGGCGGTGCAGTCATGATGACGCTGGTTCTCCTCAGACACGGTGAGCGCATCTGGAACAAAAAAACCGGTTCACGGGCTGGACGGATGCAGGCCTGTCAGAAAAAGGAATCCAGGAAGCCCGGCAGGGGAAAGGCATGGCGATGCGTCAGGCGGCGCTGCTGTTTGAAAAAACAGGAGAGATGTTCCGGGGAAGGATGGGGGGCGGACACCATAACAAACAGGAAGAAAGATAGATCGGAGGCGGCCATCACGCCGGGTGATACCGGGGCAATCGAGACCCAGGAGTGCGTCGCAGCATCAGCCGAGTCGCAGGAGACGGTCGAAAGCACCAGCGCATATTTTCCCATCGTCGGCATCGGGGCCTCAGCCGGGGGGCTGGCGGCCTTCGAGGCTTTTTTTTCCGGCATGCCTGCAGACACCGATCCAGGCATGGCTTTCATACTGGTGCAACACCTTGCCCCGGACCACAAAAGCATCCTCACAAACCTCGTCCAGCGCTACACCCGCATGCAGGTCTTCGAGGTGGAGGACGGGATGACTGTACGCCCCAACTGCACCTACATCATCCCGCCGGGCCGGGACATGGCTTTTCTGGGCGGCGCTCTCCAACTGCTGGAGCCTTCCGCTCCCCGAGGCCGGCGGATGCCCATCGACTTTTTCTTTCGGTCTCTGGCCCAGGATCAGCGCGAGCGAGCCATCGGTATTGTGCTTTCGGGAACCGGCAGCGACGGCATGCTCGGCGTTCGGGCCATCAAGGGCGAGGGCGGAATGGTTATGGCCCAGAATCCTGCTTCAACCGCGTACGACGGCATGCCGCGCAGCGCCCTTGCCACAGGCCTGGTGGACTATGAGCTTCCGCCGGCCGAGATGCCCGCCCAGCTTATCGCCTATGCGGCCCACGCTTTCGGAATACCCCGCAGCCCTGCCATTGCCTTGCCGCCCAAAGTCGAAAACGCGCTGAAGAAGATATTTATCCTGCTCCGCGCCCATACGGGCCACGACTTCAGCCAGTACAAGCCAAGCACCGTCAATCGACGCATTGAGCGCCGCATGTCCATCCACCAGATCGAAACCATGGACGGGTACGTGAAGTTTTTGCAGCAGACACCGAACGAGGTGGAAGCCCTGTTTCGTGACATGCTGATCGGGGTCACGAGCTTCTTTCGCGATCCGGCCGCCTTCAAGGCCGTCCAGGAGCAGATCATCCCAAAGCTCTTTTCCGGGAAATCTTCAAACTGCGCGATCCGCGTCTGGTCGGCAGGCTGCTCCACCGGCGAGGAGGCCTATTCCCTTGCCATCCTGCTGGCAGAGCTTCAGGAAAAGCTGAAACAAAGCTTCAAGGTGCAGATATTTGCCACCGATATTGACAGCCATTCGATTGTCACGGCCCGCGCCGGCCTCTACCCGGCCAGCATCGACGCCGACATCTCACCGGAACGGCTGGCACGCTTTTTTTCGGTGGAGCACGACGGCAATTTCTACCGCATCCGTAAAAACATCCGCGACATGTTGGTCTTTTCCGAACAAAACGTGATCAGAGACCCGCCGTTTTCCAAGATAGACCTGATCAGTTGTCGCAATCTGATGATCTATATGGGCGCTGAGTTGCAAAAAAAAATCATTCCTCTATTTCACTATGCGCTGAACCCATGCGGATTTCTCTTCCTGGGCACCTCTGAGACCGTGGGGGAGTTCGGCCATCTGTTTACTACCCTGGACCGCATATCGAAGCTGTACCAGCGCAGGGAGGATTTCCACCCTACAGGACCGTATCGATTTCTGCCGCCCATGACGGAGGCGGCAACGCCGCTTCCGCCGGCAACGCCCAAGTCGGCCTATCCCGGGAAACCGTCGCTGCGCGAATTGACCGAAAAGGCGCTGTTGCGGCATGTCGCCCCGGTCGCCGCGCTCGTCAACGGCGACGGCGACATTCTATATCTCCACGGCCGCACCGGTTTGTACCTAGAACCGGCTCCTGGCGAGACCGGCGTCAACAATATACTGAAGATGGCGCGCGAAGGATTGCGCCGCGAGCTGGCCACGGCCATTCGCAAAGTCGTCGCCGGTGAGGAGGTCGTGCGCTGCCCGAACCTGCGCGTCAAAACCAACGGTGACGTCACGGCAACCAATCTGACGGTTCGTACCGTGCCTCTCGGGATGCCGGCGGTTCATGCGGGGGCCTCCGAGGCGCCACTGATGCTGGTCATACTGGAGCAGGGCTTACCCCTGGAGAGAGGCGAAGACGCTTTGACGGTGCTTTCCGCGACCGAGGCCGTCGCCGGTATCGAAGCAGGCGACGAAGCGCATGCCCTCATCGATTCATTGCGGCAGGAGCTGCAGGCCAAGGAGGAGTACCTCCAGACCGCCAGTGAGGAGCTGAAAACCACCAACGAAGAGCTCAAATCCTCCAATGAGGAAATGCAGTCGGTGAACGAAGAATTGCAGTCCACCAACGAGGAGCTGGAAACCTCCAAGGAGGAGCTGGTGTCGATGAACGAGGAGCTCTCCACGGTCAATGCCGAACTGCAGACCAAGGTTGCGGACCTCTCCCGGGCCAACAACGACATGAACAACCTTCTGAGCGGCACCGGTATCGCCACCGTCTTTGTGGATCAAAGCCTGCGCATCCTGCGCTTTACCCCCACCGCCACCCGGATCATCAACCTGATCCACAGCGACATCGGGCGGCCCGTCGGCCACATCGTCTCCAACTTGACTGGCTACGACGCGCTGCCGGCGGACACGCAAGAGGTGCTGGACACCCTCGTGCCCAAAGAGGTGGAAGTGCAGACCCGGGCCGGGGTGTGGCACACCATGCGCATCCTGCCCTACCGAACGCTCGATAACGTGATCGAAGGAGCGGTGATCACCTTCGTGGACATCAGTTCGGCAAAGCAGGCTCAGGAAGCACTGCACGAGGCGCACATCCGGGTGACCGAGGCCATTGTCGCCACGGTGCACGAACCGCTGTTGATGCTGGATGCCGACCTGCGGATCATCGCGGCCAGTCGCTCATTTCACAGCATCTTCCGGGCAGCGCCGGACAGCGCAACTGGTCGATTCCTATACGATTTTGGCAACCACCTGTGGGATATTCCGGTATTGCGGAACCTGCTGGAAACGATTCTGGCCCGGGGTTCGGTGTTCAACAATTATATACTGTCGCACGAGTTTGAAGCGATCGGCCTGCGCACCATCCGGATCAACGCCCGCATGGTCAGCGAGGCCGGCCGGCCCAGATTTATTCTGCTGGCGATGGCGGACATCACCGAACCCAAAAATGAAGGAAATGCACCATGACCGGCAAGGGCAAACTGCCCGACAGCGCGGCCGCGCTTCGCAAACGGGCCGAAGACAGCGCCCGGCAAGATGCCGCTCAAGCATCGGAAGACCTCCTGCCCCTGTCGCCCGAAGAAAACCGACGGATCCTGAACGAGCTGCGGGTTCACCAGATCGAACTGGAGATGCAGAACGAAGAGCTGCGCCACGCCCAGTCGGAACTGGACGCCTCCCGGGCGCGGTATTTTAGCCTGTACGACCTTGCACCGGTGGGCTATTGCACCCTCTCTGAAAAGGGACGGATACTGGAGGCCAACCTCACCGCCGCCACATTGCTGAATGTAGCCCGGGGCACGCTGGTCGGGCAGTCGATCACCCGATTCATACACAAAGAGGACCAGGACATCCACTACCTGCACGGCAAACAACTCTTTGAGGTTCATTCAGCAATTTTGCAGGGTCAGGTGCAGGCCGGCATAGAGCAAACCGTTGAACGGCAGGCGTATGAACTGCGGATGGTGAGAAACGACGGGACATCCTTCTGGGCGCATCTGGCGGCGACCGTGGCGCAGGATGAAGCCGGCTCACCCGTATGCCGCGTTGTGATGGACGACATCACCGATCGCAGAAGGATGGAGGAGGCGCTGCAAAACGCCCATGACACGCTCGAACATCAGGTCGAGGAGCGAACGGCCGAGCTTGCCGCGGCCATGCAGGCGGCGGAAAAAGGAAGACTGAACGCTGAAGCCGCCCTTGTAGAGATACAGAAGCTGAAAGATCAGCTGGAAGCGGAAAAAGCCTATTTGATCGAAGAAATTAAACTGGAAAACAACCATGAAAACATTATCGGTCAGAGTGACGGGATTAAATTCGTTATCTCTCAGGTCGAACAAATCGCCGGCCGCGAAACCACCGTATTGGTTCTGGGCGAGACGGGAACCGGCAAGGAGCTGGTTGTCCGGGCCATTCACGGCTTGAGTCTGCGCAAAAACCGGGTTCTGGCGAAAGTGAATTGCGCCGCGCTCCACGCAAACCTGATCGAAAGCGAATTGTTCGGCCATGAAAAAGGCGCTTTCACCGGTTCTCATACCAGACGCCTCGGGCGATTTGAGGTTGCCCGCGGCGCAACCCTTTTTCTGGACGAAATCGGCGAATTGCCGATGAATTTACAGGCAAAGCTGCTCAGAGTGCTCCAGGACGGCGAGTTTGAACGGCTGGGCGGCTCCAGCACCATCAAGGTGGATGTACGGATTATTGCAGCCACAAATCGTGATCTGGAAGAGGAAGTCCGAAAGGGCCGTTTCCGGGAAGATCTCTGGTACCGGTTAAATGTTTTTCCGATTACCATTCCGCCGCTTCGCGATCGCATGGAAGACATCCCGCTTCTTGTCGATTTCTACGTCCAAAAGATCTCCAAAAGAATGGGCAAGACCATTGAAATGATTCCGGCGAGCGCAATGCGTGCGTTGCAGCATTATCACTGGCCTGGAAATATCCGGGAGCTGGAAAATGTCCTGGAACGCGCCGTGATCAACTCGTCGGGAACAAAACTGCGTCTGGCGGATGAACTCAAGAACCCGCCCACGGGGCCAGGCATCCGCCAAAAAACCCTGGAAGCGGTTGAGCGCGACCATATTGTCCAGACACTTGAGCGTACCCGTTGGAAGCTCGCTGGAAAAAACAGCGCGGCCGAAATCCTCGGGATCGACCCCGGCGCTTTACGAGCACGTATGCGCGAACTCGACATCCGGAAAAAATAATTTCCCATCCCGTCAATCGAGTGTCTCCCGCATTCTCCGCACCACACATTGGCGTTGAGACGCCAATTTCATCATCATGCCGGGATATGCCAACGCCTCCCAACGATACCGGATCGTCGGAATAAAAAGACATATATGACCACTGGTTAAATATAACCTTTTTGCGCAGATGCCAGGGGCGACGCCGAAAATGCTTTTGTTCATTTATTTTCATATAATATCGATTCTATATGTTGCATGCCCCCGTGTATTGGAAACCTGGCATATAAATTGTATTGTTATAGCGGACTGAACAAGAAGCATCCACGCGGACGACGGGTATGTCGTATCGCTCGGTGGCCGTAAGGATCAGTTTGGCCATTCGAGTCTCCTTTTCGCTGATTCCCGCTGTTGAAGATGAAAACCCGTGCACGCAGCACAGGTTGCTCAATATTTTGAGATGGTTTGTTAGGTTTTCAAACTCCGGCGCCGCTTATCGCCGCGATCGTTGTACCAGAGGTGCCCTTTCTGATCCCCAACTATTGGGATCTCAGATTTTGGCAATCATTCAAATTCTGAAGGAGTCCGGGCAATCGGATGCCGTTCCTTCAGCGGAAAGATCATCCAGGATCCAGACAATGAGCGATAAAAAAATCATTTCAAACCGGTTGAACAAGTTGCGTCGGCAGGCGGAGGAAAAAGCCGACAGGATGACTGAAGACCTGGAAGCACTGTCGCCTTCAGAAACACGACAGATGCTGCACGAGCTGCGGGTTCATCAGATCGAACTGGAGATGCAGAACGAGGAACTGCGCCTGGCGCAGGCGGAACTGGATGCAGCGCGGGCGCGCTATTTCGACCTTTACGACCTGGCGCCGGTTGGCTATTGCACGCTCAACGAGCAAATGCATATCCTGGAAGCCAACCTCACCGCCGCCACCCTTTTGGGCGTGGACAGAGGCGCACTGGTCAACCAGCCGATCACCCGATTCATCTACAAGGACGACCAGGACATCTGCTACCTGCAGCGTAAAAATCTCTTTGAGATCGATCCGGCAAATTCATGGCAAGCCAATGAATCGCGGACATGCGAACTGCGTATGCTGAAAAAGGACGGATCACCATTATGGGTGCGGCTGGAAGCAGCTCCCGCGATAGACACCGACGGCGCGCCCGTGTGTCGCGTCCTGATCAGCGACATTACCGACAGCAAGCGGGTTGAAGTGGAAACGGCGGAACTCGAAGCCCGGAAACGGCAGATCCAGAAGACCGAAAGCCTTGGCCTCATGGCTGGGGCCGTTGCCCACCATTTCAACAATCAGCTTCAGGTGGTGACTGGAAACATTGAGCTGACCATCATGAACCTGCCGCCGGGATCAGATGCGGTTACCGGCCTTACCGAGGCGATGAACGCCGCCCATAGAGCGACTGAAATGAGCCGTCTGATGTTGACCTATCTGGGGCAGAGGCCCGGCAGGCATGAACCCATAGACCTTTCCGAAACCTGCCGCCGAAGCCTGGCGCTGCTTCAGGCCGCAGCGCCGAAAGGTACACTCCTTAAAGCCGATCTTCCCTCTTTAGGTCCGGTCATTCGTGCGAACCCAGGCCAGATTCATCATATTCTGACCAATCTGGTCACCAATGCCTGGGAATCCGCCGATGGGAACGGACAAGGTATTTACCTCACCATCAAAACCGTTTCTCAGGCGAATATGCTCGCATCAAAGCGTTTTCCCCTCGACTGGCAGCCTCGATCCCTTCCCTACGCCTGCCTGGAGGTTTCGGATGAGGGCTGCGGTATCGCTAAAAAGGATTGCGAGAAGATCTTCGATCCGTTTTTCTCCACCAAGTTCATTGGTCGCGGTCTGGGTTTATCCGTGGTTCTTGGAATTGTAAAGGCACACCACGGGGCTGTCACGGTGGAGAGTGAACCGAAGCGGGGGAGCATCTTCCGGGTCTTTTTCCCGGTATCGGTTGAAGAAGTCCCCCTGAATCCGGAACAAAGAGCCTGATGATCAGATGGAAAGCGGCGGACCGGTGCTGCCGGCCGCATACAACAAAGGAGGATAAGGAATGGCTGAAAGAGAGCATCCCGGCAACGGAAAGGAAGCGTTTATCGAACGCAGTTCCGAAGAGATACGTCAGGACATCGCAAAAGAAAAGGATGAGATTTCCCAGAAAGTCG
>NZ_JBFXGG010000080.1:0-13384 GCF_050178255.1 Desulfococcus sp.
CCGGTCAACATCATGAAAGTCGAAAGTTGAATTCTGTAAAAATTCAACATCCCGATTTCCGGGGCGATCATAGAGCCGTGCCGTCCTTGGCCGACTTTCCCTCCTGATGACCGGCCTTTTCGCGCCGAATCCGATTTTTTAGGGTGTGACGACGGATGCGCTCGATTTTTTTCATGATCCAGCAAAGTTGAAACCGGCTCCAGAGCGAGAGTCGATTCACGCCTTTGTAGTCCATCAACAATTTCAGCCGGTCTTCCTTTGAAAAGAGCGTTTCAGGAAGGGTGTAGTTCAGTTCCGCAAGGGTTTTGACCATCCATCGAAACCGTTGCCATCGGCGGCGGTCGACGCGTTGAAGATCGAACAAGGCTATTTTCGGCAGGCCGTCTGCGGCTTCAGGGCCGACCAGAACATGCGTGGCATTGAAATCCCGGTGATTGGCGCCGGCCTCATGCATGCGACGGGCGGTTTTGGCAACGGCCTCGATCAGCTTACGCTTATAGTGGCTTCCCGTTTCGCCCCGCAATCGATTCGGATGCAATTCCATCAACTGCTCAAGCGCGATATAGGGCTCAAAACTTTCCGTGACCAGAAAGGATCGATATTTAAACATCCCGACCCGGCGTTCACCTGCCGCGACCGGGGTGACGGTTGCCAGACCGTGTTGTCGAAAATCACAGAGATTTTCAAATTCCGTCATACCCGATGAAGCCCCCGCACGCCTGATGCCGATGCGCGCCAGCGCCCCGATGTCCGGGGATTCCGTTTCATGGCGCTTGAGATAAAATACACGCCTACGCCCTTGCCAGGGGAGTTCAAAACGAATGACCCGCCTTTCAGGAATACGCTTCAAGGTTTTACCAAAAGGATAATTGTAGAGGTCATCAAAACCCGCAAGATTGGTTTTCTCAAGGATATCCTGATAGTTTTGATTAATGATGATCCCGCGGGAATACATTCGTGTGACAGGCGCTTTTTCCGGTGTCATCCTCTTTTTGCCTCGCGAACGTGATGATAAAGCTGAATCAGTCGATCCATGGATCGTTCGGAAGTAAACCGCGCCGCAGCCGAAGCCGCCTGTTCACTCATCCATTTTCTATCGTCACGGGTCATGAACACCTTCAGACGATATGCGAGTTCACGGGCTTCCCACGTCTTGAGTACATATCCGGTCATGTCGTCCTTTATAATCTCGGCAGCGCCGTTGCTTTGTGTGGTGATAACCGGGGTGCCGCAAGCCAGAGCCTCCAGACAGACATTGGCGAATGCATCATATCGGGTCGGCAGTACAAAGATATCCGCGGCACGGTAGTAGTGTTCAGGATCCGAAACCCTCCCCAAAAATATTACCTGATCCCGAATACCCAGTTTTTCCAATCTTTTTTCGTAGACCTTTACCGGGTCGCCGCCTGCGACCATAACGCAGACATCCTTTTGCCCCAGGACGGCAACGGCTTCAAACAGCATTTGAAGCCCTTTCAATCTGAAATTATTGCCTGCAAAAAAAACAATTCGTTTTTGAGGATCGATACCGTGACGATTCCTGATTTTCCGGCGGGAGTCGGCTCTGTTTTCAGGAGAAAACCTGTTCCTGTCCACACTGTTGTAAATGACATGTATCTTCTCCGGCGGAACATTGTAGTATGCCGTGATCTGGTTTCTGACCAGTCTGGAATTCGTCACCACAAATCGACATCCCCCTTTCAGGAAAATCCGATTTTCAAGCAACGCCAGTATCCTGCGACGCGGTCCGGCGGACTTGAATCGTCGCACCCATGGATTGGGATATTTCTGCAGCATCTGAACCGGATTGATACCGTCGGATGCCCTGAAAATATCCTGCTGCCATATTCTTTCCATGCTCTGCAGGACATCCAAGGCCACCTGACCGCTGATTTTGGCAGCCATCATCCCGAAGCTGAGATTTTTGACAGGCGACGAGAAAGGGATCATCGGTACGCGATGAAAGACCACGCCTGGAATATCGTTCCATTCGGCGGCAAAAACATGGACTTCATGCCTCAGTTCCATCAAAGACCGGCTGAGGTCAATGGTATATTTCTCGAGCCCTCCGCCATTGAAAACAAACCGGCGACATACCAGACCGATTTTCATTGCCTCACCTCATAAAGGATCAAATCCCCCTCGCGCGCCGAGGACCACTGCCTCAGTTTCTGGAATTGCCCCTGTCTTTCGGGCAGCAGTGTTTCAGGATAACCATTTTGCCAGGCCTTTTCGTTCCACACAAAATAATCAAATCCGTGTGACAGCACAAAGACGAGAGACGCTCTATCGGATTGCTTCAAAATACTGATGCCGTCCTCAAAACAAGGCGCTCCCGGATAATTCCGGTTGGCATAAAAATGGACGGCGCGAAGTTCCTTAAAATTTCCTGCAACGGAAACCACTCTTTGATTTTTCTCTTTTTGTGCAATGAATTCACCGATCTCGGAGAATATCAACTTTTCCGTGTCATAATTGGCACGCAGGATCTTGGGAACGAATACCGCAAGAACAATAACACACATCAGGATGTGTGCCTTTTTAGGCGTCAGCTTGAAATACGTGCTCAACGCCGATGCCGAACAGGAAACCCCCGCACCCAGAAACACGAAGGCCGGAAAAAGAAACAAGGCTATAAAGCGGTCGGTCATGGACCAATTATAGACAATCTGCATGTACAGCACCATCAGGGCGGCAATGGACAGCGCAGCAAGAAAAATGAGCCGTCGATCCCGCAAAATCTCATGACGCCAGACAACTATTCCCGAAATCAGAATGATGAAAAACAGATAGAAAAGGGTCTCTGTAATCTGGACCATCAGGATGGCGAACGGCAGGAACCAGACCAGGTGTCGCACCCAGTCGAAAAAATAGGGGCTTATGGGCGTTGGATTTTCACGAACCAACGCTGTAAGATGATCTCTGATTTCTCGATATTTTGACAAAAACTCCCCGGGACGCGTCAGAAGCCGTTCGGGTTTCAACACATCCATCGTCTCGATGCCCGCTACCTGAGAATACAGTATACCGGCCGCTGCGGCAACAATATAAGGGCTGAAAAAAATAAAAAGATCCCGCCATTTTTCAGGTCGACATGAAAATATGAGATAACAGGCACTCGCCAATATAAAAAGGCATCCCTCGATTCGAGCCCATGCACCCATCAAAAAGCAGATACTGCTGATGAATAACCCCATTGGTCTTCGATGTTCGATATGTCGCAAAAAGAAGTATAGCCCAAAAAGAGAAAAACACCAGTAGGTGGGGTCTCTTAAAACATCCCGGCTCAACCATACAAAAACCGGCAGCAGCGCAAATATGAGAAGGGTTATCGATGCAGTGGGTTCGACAAAAAATCGTCTCAGTATCCAGTATAACGGCAACAGCGAGAGCGTCCCGAAAAAAAGAGAGGTCATTTGTCCGGCAATCACCCACTCTCCAAACAAAGAGAAGGCAGCGGCCACAAAAACAGGATAACAGGACACGTTGTCATAGCAGGAGAGCAGTTGGTCAAAGTCTCTGAAGTAAAGGGCTCGCGCCTGCTGTACATATAAAAAGCCGTCCGAACTGATCAGAGGATCCATCCAGTAGAGATAGGCGCGAGCGAGAAGCCCCGCAAAGAGTGCCAGGAATCCCATCATGGACGGACGATGCACTGAAGGCCTATCCGGCGACAACGGCACAAGGCGTCCGGAATTCATGGTAGCGGAATCGATATTGAAAGCGGCCATATTTCAATGATCGGATGGTTTCTGCAGGGGCAGTTCGCAGAATGGACGCGTATTCCATCGTCTGTGCAACCATCCAAACCATTGGTCCGGGTATTGTCGTACGATTTCTTCGATTGCCCTGGTGTATGCCTCGGTGTTGATTTCGATATCCTTTATCTTATCACCCGTTCGCGTCAGCGGAATTTCCGGCCATATCTCTGCCGTGTACCCATTTTCATCCCGTCTCAGAAACAGAGGAATCACGGGCGCGCCGGTTTTCAGCGCCAGCAGCGCCAGCCCCTTGTTCGTACATGCCGGCATGTTGAAGAACGGGATAAACACCCCTTCCCGGCACGCGACATTCTGATCCATCAACAACCCCACCAGTTCGTTGCGTCCCAAGCTGTTCAATATCTTGCGAAACCCTTTTTTCTTGGGAATCATGTCGCCGCCGAAACGGGTTCTCAACCGGATGACGACGTTCTCCAGGGGAGAAAAATCCATGGGGCGGTATACGATTCTGAATGGATATCCCAATAAGGCACCGATGACGGTTAAAAGCTCCCAGTTTCCAAAATGCGCTGTGAGGACCAGAACGCCCTTTCCTTTCTTGTGGGCCTCCCGCATATGATGTCGTCCTTCGATCCGGAAATGGCGAAACAGCGCCGGCTGATCTTTCGTCAGAGACCAGCAGACTTCCATGAAAACAAGCCCCAGATTTTCAAATACCTTTCGGCAAAGGGACAGAATTTCAGCATCCGACATCGCATCACCATAAGCCGACAGCAGATTTTTAAAGGCAATCCGCCTGTGACGCGAATCACACCTCAGGATGATGCGACCTAACATTCTGCCGGTGTTGATGCGGATGTAATCCGGCAGGGCACCAATGCATCCGGCGGTATGCCAGATGAAAGACGTGATCCCACTGCTGAAAACGCCGTTCGCTATCCTGTAAAATTTTTGGACCATGGACATGCTTCTTCCCTTCCAGCGGCTCGGAAAACTATGTTTGTCGTTGACGCATTTCCCTTCGCCGTTTAAATAAACCCCATCCAGTCGCGTCCGGACAACGCCGGATCAGACGGCGGGATATTCGACTGAATCGTCAACCTGGGGATCATGGGGAGGCCGACTTGCGTCTTGGAATTATCAGCAATCCGCTCAGCGGCGGAAATCGAAAAGGGCTGGCGGCCATTGAAGCACTCCTGGCGCGCCGACCGGAAGTGCTCCACCGGGAAGCACAAAATCCGGATGATGCCGCTGCCGTCGTGTCGGTCTTTGCCGATAAAAACGTGGACGTCATCGCTGTCAACGGCGGGGACGGTACCATCCAGGCGGTATTGACGGCGCTCTTTCGGGACCGTCATTACGCCTCGCCGCCGCTTCTGGCCGTGCTTCGCTCGGGCACGGACAGCGTTATCGCCGAAGACGTCGGCCTGAGAGGCTCCCGTGACCGCGGGCTTCGACGGTTGTTGGATTGGCTGGAGGCGCCGGCCCAGCGCTTCTCCATCCAAAAGCGACCGGTGCTGCGGGTTCGGACGGCATCCGACCGGAATCCCCGCTACGGACTCATATTCGGGGCGGCTGCCGTATACCAGGGAATCGAATACTGCAAACGCCATATCCATGCATTGGGCCTTCACGGCGAGATCGCACCCAGCCTGACGCTGGCCCGGTTTCTGCTGGCAGCCGTCCGCCGCGATACCCGGATTCTAAAGCCGGTCACCGTCACCGTCCGCGTTGATCAGGATCCCCCCCAGCAGAGCGAGTATCTTCTGATTTACATCAGCACCCTCGAACGGCTGTTCCTCGGTTTGCGTCCCCATTGGGGCAAAGAGAACGCACCTCTCCACTTCACCGCCATGAATGCCCGGCCGCGCCATTTTCTGCGTGCCCTTCCCTACCTCGCCCGAGGCCGGACCACCCCCTGGGGTACGCCGGAAAACGGGTATTCCAGCCGCAACGCCCATCGTATACAGTTGACCATGGACAGCGGATTCATCCTCGACGGCGAATGCTACCGGACCGAATCGCATCCTGAATCCATCATCGTCGATCTTGGCGGAACCGCAACGTTTCTTCGGCTGTAATGCGTCAGGACCTCTTCCTGGGAACCGACTGGACGAACGTGCCGAACCGGTTCATCTCTTCCAAACGGCAACTCCAGACCAGTTTTCCATCATGGACAGTGATGTCGGGGCAGCTGTCACACATGTCCTGCCGGCCGTCAGCCAACATGTTTACCGGCTGAATAATCATGATGCTCTGAATATGGGCCGGCCTGAGGGCGTGGGAAGGCTTCCGGGAAATCCGATTCAAAAGATTCCCGGCAATGCGGCGCATTCCATGGTCAAATAGCCCCATGAAAAATGCCGCCGACTTTCCCCGTGAGGTGCTTCGCGGCTGGGCATATGACAAGTACTTCCCGGCGAACAGATGATAGCCGGTCTGAATCATCTCCATGAACTTTGGGGAAACATATCCCATGGTCTCGCCGTTGAAGACGATCCGATTGGCCAGAAGCCATTTAAAAGAGCTTGGATCGGCGGTGCCGTTGAGATAGGCGCACGGTTCATAGGCGGGCTCGGCCTCCCGGATCTTTTCGACGATATCCTCTGCCATGAGGATTTTTTGGCCGGCCCATTCCGTTTCCTTGTAGGTCTCGTTGAAATCGATCCTGCGGCCCCCTGCATAATATTCGAAATCACCGCTCAATCCCGGTGAACGAAACAAAATGAACACCATCGTATGGACGATGTCGGCATGTCGGCGCGCCCACTCGACCAGACCGGGAATTTCGTGAACCGTCTTTTCCGACACCGTAGCGTTGAAGGAGCACGACAGCCCGCCCTCTTCGGCCAGCATTCGCGCATACCGAAACCGAAGGGCGTTGAGTTCGGTTTCTGTTTCGGCCGTTACCCTGGGGCGCTTCTGACTCGTGTCGATATGAAATGTAAAACCGAACACTCCGGCACGCTTGAGCGCTTTCAGAAGCGGCGCGTCGAGAGCGAGCCCGTTGGTGTTGATGATCGGCTTCCACCCCATCTCTCTGACCATTTTAACCAGCTCCACGATATGAGGATAGACGAGGGGATCCCCCCCGGCGATGCTCATGCAGTCACTTTTCCGCAAGGCCTTGAAGGTTTGGAGTTCGGCCCTCACCGCATCGAGGGACTTGTGACCGACGCTATGGGGATCACGGTAGCACCCCTCGCATCGAAGATTGCATTCCGTGGTGGGTTCCAGCCAGGAGATGCCGTTGTCGGCATAATTCCATGGAAGCCGGTAATACTTAAGATGGTTCAGTGTTGCAGGCATATTTTTTTCTCCGAAGTTCAAAAAAAATCGTCTATCGCCAATGGCTCAGATCGCGCCCGATGAGTCTTCCGAGGCGCGCCGTGTCATCGGCAAAGGTTTCTCGTAAAACTTCCCCCACGGCGGCGTAACCCGCGTGATGGTGGGAAAAGAACCGCTCCAGGTAGCGGCGTTGAAGATGGGATGTCGTGAGAGGCTGAGAAACCGTCGAAAAATAGTGGGGCTCTTTCGGCCGGGAGAAACAGATGTCCGGGTGCTTTGAAAGATAACGGCTCAAAGATGTCGTGCCGCACCTGGGCGCCCCGATAATAAAAAAATCCGGAAAAAATATCAGATCCATATGGTATTGCAGCCTATGGTGTCGATACCTGCATGCGGTGAACGCCGCTTCATGAAACCGCTTGTACGCCATGCCGGTTCATTGCCTTCCCGAAATCGAACCCGGGCGCCGTCATTCACCCCAAGCACTGCAAAACGACAGGTCCCGGGCATATCACCGCTCGCCCTTAAGGCAGGTTCGGGAAAGGACTCTTCCAGAGGCGGGTCCCCAGGGACGGCATCGAGACCATGGGCATTAAAACGGGACTGCCTTGACAAGCCGGCAAACAGCGCCGGATGCATCATCGTGATCGCCGCAGGCGCCAACAACGCGGACCGCATGTTCGATATCCGCCCGATAATCGACCTCGCACCACTGCAACCCATTGACGGCACATGTCCATACCGGCATCTGCCGGGCCATTTCATCGATGACGGACAGGTACCATTTTTTTCCGGCGGACGGTTCTTCAAAGGCCTTTTGGAGGGATCTCCGGAAAAGCGCGGGGCCCTTTCCCCGGAACAAAATCATGCCGATGGATTCCGCATGAACCTTTTCACGCTGAAGATCTTTTCCAATTCTGACCAATCGTTCACCCTCGAGCATCACCTTCATGTCATCGGCGTCATAGACGCCTTTGTGGTTCACGGCCACGGTTACCGGACGGTCCGGCGATTCGAGCAGTCGGTTCAGCACGGCGGCCTCGAAAATCGTATCACCGTTCAGGATGATGAAATCTTCGTTCATCTCCCCACATGCCGTCCAGCAACTGACGAGGTTGTCCGTGGTGGCGTAGGCATCGTTGTATATGGTGGAGATCTCCTCCGAGGCATACCGCTCACGGAGCAGTTGATCCACAAGCTCCGCACAATATCCCGTTACGACCCGGATCCTCCGGACCCCGCATTTCTGCAATTCATGAATCTGCCACTCGATCAACGTTTTTCCCCGAACCGACAGCAGACATTTGGGAAGATCGGTTGTCAGCGGCAGCAGGCGTTTCCCTTGTCCTGCGCTTAGAATGATCGCTTTCATGAAGTCGAATTTTCTTCCTTACATTGTAATCGGCACCGGGTATGAACGACCGGAACCGCAGGGATGATGACAGCGGGAGACGGCCGGGCCCCTTGCAGGGAAGACGCGCGGCTCGTTCACCGCTCCGTCAACCGTGCCGGCATGCGCCCGGCATCCCGAAGCATCATGGTTCAATCGAAATCACCATTGATTCGCAATACGATGTTTCGGCAGCAACGTGATATACCAAATAAAATTTGAATAAAAGCTTTTTTGTTGCCATTGTTGTCGACACTTACAATTTTCATTCCATTTTCCAAAACCGAAACAGCTTCCAACCCATTGATATTCAATCAACATAATATTGAGCACCTTCTCCAGAGTCCCGATCAATTGTTTTTTCTCCACCTCCGGGGTCAGGAGGCTCTTCCCTGACGACACCGCCTTCCGATTATCATTCAACTGTCGACTTTCATGACGATGACCGGAAAGAGGTGCCAGGAGGATACGGCCTATGAAAGTCGAACGTTGAGTTATCATCATAACAAAACGCAAAAAGCATTTTTTTATATTGACCCCGGCGTACATCTCCGATATGAAGGCCCTGTAAATTCGGTCTCTTCAGCTGATAACGCCTACCCGTTCATCGTCATCCGGTCACAAGCATATGAATATTTCAACTGTCGACTTTCATGATGGTGACCGGAACGAAACCGCGCGGGGCGCGGGCCGTATCCTCCCGGCACCAGCTTATGAAAGTCGAACGTTGAGTGAATATCATGTCGGGTTTGCGGCCGTGATTCGGACAGACGGAATGAATCATAGCAGCGCCCTTCGCACCCCGATGTAACGATCCAAAAACCTGAATCAGTCGGTTGAATACCATGCGCATCCAGCATCCCCCCCTTGACGGACAAACGCCTTATGACAAATGTCACGGGGTCTCCGGGGCTCCCGATATCCTGGCGGTGGATAGTCGACAAGGACGGCGCGCATTCCTGGGTTTGCCATGGTCGATCTACCACACCGATCCCTTCTGGGTGCCGCCGTTGCGGTTTGAACAGCACATGCTTCTCTCCCCTGAAAACCCATATTTCGAGCATGCCGAGGCCAGGTTCTGGCTCGCGTGTCGGCGGGGTCGACCGGTGGGACGCATCAGCGCCCAGATCGACAGGCTTCATCTCGACCACCACGGCGATCGGACCGGATTTTTCGGACTGCCGGCGGCCGAAGACAACCTCGAAACCTTCCAGGCCCTTCTGAATACCGCCGAAGGCTGGCTGCAGTCCCGGGGGATGACTCACGTCCGAGGGCCTTTCAATCTCTCCGTCAACCAGGAATGCGGCACCCTGGTGGCGGGTTTCCATGCACCGCCGATGGCGATGATGGGACATGACAGCCGCTATGTCGGGCATCGTATCGAACAATGCGGGTACCGAGCCGTCAAGGATCTTCTCGCCTATATTATCGGCGCCGATTTCAGGCATTCCCGCGCCATGGAGACGATGATCCACAGGACCCGAAAACGAATTCATACCCGGATGATTCGCAGCGCGTCGTTCAACGAGGATCTGGAGATCATCCGGCGTATTTTCAATGATGCCTGGTCACTCAACTGGGGGTTTGTCCCGTTTACGCCACGTGAATTCGAACACCTTGGAAAGGTCCTGAAGCTGCTCGTGGAAGCGCGTTCCATCCGCATTGCCGAGGTGGATGGAACCCCCTCGGGCTTCATGGTGCTGCTGCCCAATCTGAACGAGGCCATCCGCGATCTCGACGGACGGCTGCTACCCTTCGGCTGGTTAAAGTTGCTGTGGCGTCTGAAGATACGCCATCCCAAAACAGCGAGAATCCCCCTTATGGGTGTGGTTCGACGCTATCACGGCACCTTATTGGGGGCTGCGACAGCCTACCGGCTCATCGGAGAACTCCAGAAGACCGCCCTCGACCAAGACATCAAAACGGTCGAACTCTCATGGATCCTCGACGATAACATCGGCATGCGGAGTATTATCGAAAACATTGGCGGAACACCCTATAAAACCTATCGCATCTATGAAAAAAAACTGCAGGGAATGTAGGTCCGAGGACCTTTCCCCGACACTTTTTACGGCGATTGTTCTGGCTGCGGACAGGGAGTCGGACAATCCGGTGGCAGCGGCAGCCGGCGTCCCCTGCAAAGCCCTGGCCACGGTCGGCGAAAGGCCTATGGTCCTCAGGGTTCTCGATGCGCTGTCGGCCGCCGAGAGCATCGGAAATCAGATTCTCTGCGGCCCTGGGCGGGACATTGTCGACGGGAATTCCGAGCTCGCCGCCCGCATCGCATCGGGTCGGATTCGATGGATCGGAAACAAGGCAACACCGAGTACGAGCGCATGCCACGCCATGCAGTCCCTGTCCCCCGGCACCCCCGTCCTTTTGACAACTGCGGACCACGCCCTGCTGAAAGCTTTCATCGTGGACCACTTCTGTGCCGAAGCCCAAAGGACCGGATGCGACATCGTGGCCGCGTTGGCCAGGCGCGACGACGTGACCGCCGCCTATCCGGAAACGCGAAGAACCGCTTATCGGCTGGGTGGAACAGCATACTGCTCCTGCAATCTCTTTGCCTTTTTGACGCCCGGGGGACGAAACGCAGCCGATTTCTGGCGACGTGTGGAAAATCTTCGTAAAAACCCGTTCAGGGTCGTCAACGCCTTCGGCTGGATATCGACGCTCCGATACCTGACCGCTCGCCTGACGCTGTCGGAAGCGCTGGGCCGTGCATCCCGCGTCATGGGCCTCAAAGTGGGTGCCGTCGTCATGCCTTACCCCGAGGCCGCCATTGACGTTGATTCCGTTTCGGACTGGCGGATTGCCGAATCGATCGTATCCCGCAACATGGAAGCGGGGCGGCACCCAGACGATCCCCCTTCTCCATAGGCGTTCCATCGAGCACCTTGATTCACAGTTGTTTTGGTATTAGAGTGTTCACGAACTGTCATTAAAATTTAATCAATCGAGATATGAACGTTCGATCTGGCTTTGTTTCAACGGACAGTTCGTTTTATCTCAACTTTCGACTGTCATAGGCCGTATCTTTCCGGTAACCATCAAGACAGTCGAAAGTTGAGGTTTGACAATATGTTGATTTTTGGTTAGAAAAAAAAGTTTATATGAACTTGGTTGTTGCAAGGCGTTCGGAATCGTGATCCGTCACCACAACTTCGGCCGTTCCACCTACTTTACCGCGACACGACCGGCCGGCGAGTTCATCATTGGATCCAGGCATCTCTGTAATTGAGAATGAAAAGAACGGAGCGGACGTCCGAAATCAGAACCTATTTTTGGGGAGAGACGATAAGCGCTATGGAGGCAACGCCAACAGAAAATACCATACCATTGCGAAGCGGTGATTTTTCAACACTGACGGACGCCTTGGATTATGCTGCCAGTGGAACTACCGGATTTAACTTCTTTACGGGAAGGGGCAGCCTGTCATCGGTGCTGACCTATGCAGACCTGCGTGAGGCTTCGCGTATCCTGGCTCGGCGGCTCACCGCCCTGGGGGCGGCCCGAGGCGCGCGTGTTGCAATAGTGGCGGATACCCATCCGGACGTTGTGCGCTTTTTCTTCGCCTGTCAATATGCCGGTCTGACACCGGTTCCCCTGCCGGCCCAGATTCAGTTGAACGGCCGCAGCGCCTACGTGGGGCAGATCGAACGGCTGCTGTCGATCTGCCGGGCCGAGTTCGCCGTTGCCACGGACGATTTTATGCCCTTTTTGACCGAGGCCGCCGCCCGATCAAAGATCCGCTTTTTCGGAAGTCCCGGCGATTTCGACGATCTTCCGGCATCGGGCCTCGATCCGACGCCCTCGCGGCCGGACGAACTGGCGTATCTGCAGTATACATCAGGCAGCACGCGTTTTCCCCGAGGGGTGATGATCACCCAGAAGACGGTTCTGAACAACCTCCGGATCATTCTCAAGGACGGCATCAGGATCCGATCCGAAGACCGTGCCGTATCGTGGCTTCCCTATTTCCACGACATGGGTCTGGTGGGCCTGTTGCTGGCGCCTATGGCCGGCCAGATTTCCGTCGATTTCCTGAACACCCGTGATTTCGCGATGCGGCCCCGCCTGTGGCTCAAACTCATGTCCGAAAACCGGGCGACGATATCCTTCAGTCCCCCGTTCGGTTACGATCTGGTCGCCCGGCGTCTTCGGGACGACGACGCAAGCGGTTACAACCTGGCCTCGTGGCGTGTGGCCGGGGTCGGCGCCGAACTGATCCGAACGGCGTCACTCACCCGTTTTGCCGACCGACTCAGACCCAGCGGATTCGATCCCCGCGCCTTCCTACCCTGTTACGGTATGGCCGAATGCTCGCTTGCGGTCTGTTTCGGCGCCTTGGGCGCCGGGGTCCGGCAGGATCACGTCAATGCCGATCTTCTTGCGAAAAGCCGGGAGGCCGCACCGGCACCGCCCGACGACAAAACGGTGCGGACAAACACATTCGTCAATTGCGGCGCCCCCCTTCCCGGCTACGAAGTCGAGATACGGGATGCGTCGGGTCGGGTGCTCCCCGAACGGCGATGCGGTGTTCTGCACGTTCGGGGGTCGAGCGTCATGTCGGGCTATTTCGGCGATCTCAAGGCCACCCGCGACGTCCTCTCTCCCGAGGGGTGGCTCAATACGGGGGATCTTGCTTACCGCGTCGGACAGGACGTCTTTATCACGGGACGCGCAAAAGATCTGATCATTGTCAACGGCCGCAATATCTGGCCTCAGGATATCGAATACCTGGCCGAGAGCCAGCCGGAAATCCGCACGGGAGACGCCTCGGCCTTCTCGTGCCTCTCTGCGACCGGCGAGGAAAAAGCCGTCGTGATGATTCAGTGCCGGGAATCCGACCCTGCCCGGCGACAGGAACTGACCGAACGATTGAATCGAATCATCCGTGAATAGTTGGGCATCGCCTGCGTTATCGAACAGGAGCAGCGGAACTCCCTGATCCGCACTACATCCGGAAAACGGTCCCGGC
>NZ_JBFXGG010000081.1:0-13319 GCF_050178255.1 Desulfococcus sp.
AGGTCAATCAAAAAGCCCTGGAGTCCGGGCTCGCCATGGGAACAAAAGTGAAACCTTAAATATCGGCAGGATCGACCCATATCGGCTGAAGGTTGATCGAACCTTCAGCCGCCGCACCCCTTCTATCCATGACATCCCGGGGAATCGTCGAAGATCCTCCGGGATGCGCCGCCCCAACAACGCCTTTTCGGTTCCGGCGCGTCATGAGACGACATCCCCATCTCTTCGAAAACACCGACAACACCATGCCCGGCTGGTTATCATGTACAAGCCGGGTTTTCGTGATTATGATCTTTCTGAATGCATGTAATTATCAAACCATTTCTATTGACTTCTAATTATCAAACCATTTAAAACAACAGCATCCCATCCATCAATACGAGGAGAATGGCCCATGAATACCATCGTTTCGAATCCAAGGGAATCGTCCGATTCCATGGCATCCGACCCCCTGATTCATGATGCCGTCAGGCTCGCCGCGGAATGGCAGGACAAGGCCAACAGCCGGTTGACCCTGCAGGAGAAACGGCATCAGCGGCAAATGATGCGACTGATCCGCAATCCCCTCGACAAGGTCATTCTGACCAGAATGATCGACCAGAGCTTCCGCTCCGACAACCATGCCCGTGTAGCCGACCAGGTCCGCCATGTTTTGTTGAAATACGGGGTGCCCCAATTTTTCTCCATCCCGGAAAAGACCTTGATCCGTTTGTTTCTGACAGCCGGTCGATACGCTCCGGGCACCGCAATCCCGAGGATGATCGAAAAGATCCGAAAAGACAGCGCCCGATCCGTCATTCCGGGGGAGAAGGTGATCCTGGACGCTCATCTGAAACAGCGCCGAAAAGAAGGGATTCGTATGAATCTCAACCACCTGGGCGAGGCGGTTCTGGGAGAAAGGGAGGCCGAAGGACGTCTCGCCACCTATATCCGGGATATGGAAGATCCGTCCATCGAGTACATATCGGTTAAGATCTCGACCATTTTTTCCCAGATCAACTCCCTGGCTTTCGAAAACACGGTCGCCGTTCTGAAAGCACGTCTCTCCCGACTTTTCAGAGCTGCAAAACATCACCGCTACCGCCGGGAGGACGGTGCCCTCGTCCCCAAATTCGTCAATCTCGACATGGAGGAATATCGGGATCTCGCCATCACGCTCGTGGCTTTCACACAGACGCTGGACCAGGATGAATTCAGGGACTACGAAGCCGGCATCGTGCTTCAGGCCTATCTGCCCGACGCCTTCGAAAAGCAACGGGAACTGACCCGATGGGCCCGGGAAAGGGCAGCCGGCAAAGGTGCGCCCATCAAAATCCGCATCGTCAAAGGCGCCAACATGGAGATGGAATTGGTGGAGTCGGCCATTCATAACTGGCCGCTGGCCCCTTACGACAACAAACTGGACGTCGACGCCAACTATAAGCGAATGATCGACTACGGCATGCGACCGGACAACATCACCGCCGTCCATCTGGGCATCGCCTCCCACAATCTTTTTGAACAGGCCTATGCCTATCTCCGGGCCCGGCAGTACGGTGTCAACGCCTATGTCTCCTTCGAGATGCTGGAGGGTATGGCCAACCATGTCTGGCGCGCCCTTCGGGACAGCACCGGGGAGGAGGTGCTGTTGTATGCACCGGTGGCCGCCCGGGAGGAATTCATCAACGCCATCGCCTATCTCGTTCGCCGACTGGACGAAAACACGGCGGACGAAAATTTTCTGCGGTACGCCTTCAATCTGACGTCCGGCTCGCCCGAGTGGTGCTTCCTCAAGGAGCGTTTCATCGCCTCCTGTCGACATAAGCATCGGGTCAAGTCAACGCCGAACCGGATCCAGGACCGGAATACCGAAACCTACGATACCCCTTGCGGTTCGTTTCACACGGGCGAATTCATCAACGAAGCGGATACGGACTGGTCCCTTTCCGCCAATGTCCGGTGGGCGGCACGGGTGAGGAAGCGCTGGATGAAGCGTCCGGGGGACCCTCCGGAGGAGATCCCCGTGCTCATTGGCGGTGAGGCGCTTTTCCAGGGGCGGGAGATCGTGGACTGCATCGATCCCAACCAATATGCCGAAAAGGTCATACCGGCCCGATTTGCCCTGGCGACCATAGAAGACGTCGATCGCGCCGTCGCCGTCGCCAAGGCGGACCCTGACGGCTGGCGCGCCCTCACCCATGTCGAACGGCATCGCATCCTGTCGAATGTGGCCGTCGAACTCCGGAAAGCCCGGGGAGATTTGATGGGATGCGCCGCCGCCAACACGGGAAAGATCTTCACCGAGGCTGATCCGGAGATATCCGAGGCCATCGACTTCGCAGAGTTCTACCCATGGACCGCGGGAATCTATGAAAGCCTCCCCGGCGTCACCTGTCAGGGCAAAGGCACGGCACTGGTCATCACCCCATGGAATTTTCCCGTCGCCATTCCGGCAGGCGGCATCCTGGCCTCCCTTTCCGCAGGAAACACCGTCATCTTCAAACCGGCGTCCGCGGCGGCCATGACCGCATGGCATCTCTGTCAGTGCTTCTGGCGGGCCGGCGTTTCCAGAAATACGCTGCAGTTCGTACCCTGCGACGGATCTTCGGTGGGCCCCCGACTCACCGGCAGTCCCGACATCGACTTCATCATTCTAACCGGCGGCACCGACACCGGCATGAAGATCCTGAAAAACCGCTCCGACGCGCTCCTGGCAGCCGAAACCGGAGGGAAAAACGCCACCATCGTCACGGCTATGTCCGACCGGGATCAGGCCATCAAAAACATCCTTCACTCCGCTTTCAGCAACAGCGGCCAGAAGTGTTCGGCCACCTCTCTCGTCATTCTCGAGAAGGAGGTTTTCGAAGATCCCCACTTCAAACGACAGATGGTGGACGCGGCGGAAAGTTATGCGACAGGTTCGGCCTGGCGGTTCCGGAACCGGATGGGGCCCCTGATTCACCCGCCAAAAGGCGATCTTGAGCGTGCCCTCACCCAGCTGGAGCCGGGTGAGGAATGGGCGCTGAAGCCCCGGAACATCGATGGTAATCCCTACCTCTGGACGCCCGGGATAAAATGGAACGTTCAGGCCGGTTCCTATACCCATATGACCGAGTTCTTCGGCCCGGTCATCGGGGTGATGAAAGCCGACAGCCTGGAGACCGCCATCAAATGGGTGAATGAGACCGGATACGGGCTCACCTCCGGTCTTGAAAGCCTAGATGAACGGGAGCAGCGTCTTTGGAAAGGGAAGATCGAGGCCGGAAACCTGTACATCAACCGGGTGACCACCGGCGCTGTCGTCCTTCGCCAACCCTTCGGCGGAATGGGAAAATCCGCCCTCGGTGCGGGCATCAAAGCCGGCAGCCCCAATTATGTCTCTCAGTTCATGGATTTCGAGGAGGTCGGCTTCCCCCGGACGGGCGCCATTCAAAAAGAATACCGCCTTCTCCGGATCGCTCAGGAATGGCGTCGAAAGACGGCCTGGGGCCAGATGCCCGACCATCGGGATGATATCGAACGGACCGTCCGGGCAATCCACAGTTATATTTACAACGTCGAACAGGAATTCTCTCAGACCAAGGACTATTTCAAAATCCGCGGAGAAGACAATGTGCTGCGCTACCGCCCCGTCGACACGGTGATCGTGAGGGTGGACGCCCGAGACACACTCTTCGAGGTATTGGCCCGGATCGCGGGGGCGGCCGTCGCCGGATGCCGGGTCATCGTCGGTCTCCCCAGGGATCTCGACAGCCCGGTGACCGGTTTTCTCGCAGGTGGAAACGGCCGGTATTTCCTGGGCGGCATTCCCGTCGTCCGCCATTCGGATCAGGATCTGATAGACATTCTGAATGACGTGGATCGTATCCGGTATGCGGCACCGGACCGTGTTCCCAAGGCTGTTTTCGAAGCAGCAGCCGAACATGGTTTCTACATCTCCCGGAATCGGGTCCTGATGGAAGGACGCATCGAGATGCTCAATTATTTCCAGGAGCAGACCGTCTCCCACAGCTACCACCGGTACGGCAACCTTGGAGACCGCGCCATTCCGGACTAAGGTACTTCTCCGCACGCTCTGTCCAGCGGCGCGGCAAAAACAAGCCGCATGCCCTTGCCGTCGTCGCTGGACTTGTGCAGGGTTCTGCCCAGCATGCGAACCCGCTCCTCCATGGCAATCAGGCCAAGCCCCTTGCCCGAACAGCGTCGATTCCTGAAGACCTGGGGACGAAACCCTCGGCCGTTGTCCGCGATGGAGATTGTCATCTCGCCGTCCTCAAGGACCACCGTCACTGTCACCCGAGTCGCTTCGGCGTGTTTACGGATGTTGGTGAAGGCCTCTTGAAAGATGCGGTAGACAATGACCTCGGTTTCCGGCCGGAAGCAGTGGTCCATATCCGCCATCTCCAGAGAGACGTCAATGCCGGTCTGGGCGGAAAAATCCTCGATCATCCGTCGGATGGCAGCCGAAAGCCCCAAGTCTTCCAGAAGGGCCGGACTCAGTCCCTGCGACAGTCGACGCGTATTTTCGATAATGTCGATGATATGCAAATGGGTCTTGCGGCAAGCCTCCCGGAGACCTGTCTGGTCGGCCGACAAGCCCTCCTCGATGCATTTCACCTCGATGGTCAGCACCGCCAGGTCCTGGGCCAGTTCATCGTGCAGGGCATAGGCGATGCGTCGCCGTTCTTTCTCCTGAGCCGCCAGAAGTCCCGATGACAGTAAGCGAAGATTCTCTTCCGACCTTCTGAGGGCATCCTCCGCCGCTACCTGTTTGGAGATGTCCTCGTAGGTCAGGAGCTGGCGTCCGTCTTTCAGGGGGACATTCCTGAAACGGATGACGCGATCCCGTCCGTCATTTCCCCGGACCGTGAAGGTTTTCGGGTCGATTTCCGGGGCGTCCCCCATCGGCCGGCAGGTATCCGCCGTCCAGATCTTCCGTACCGTATCCCGATAACCGGGATTGGGGTAGGCCTTTTCAAACCAGGCCGTCTTGTCCGGAATATCCGCCAGGGTATAGCCAAAGGTTTCGATGAACTTGGGATTGAAATATTCGAACCGTTGATCCGGCCGCATGATGGACAGACCGAAGGGGGCGTTTTCCACCAGGACTCGAGATCTCTCCTCACTTTCTCTCAGTGCTCCCTCTATCGCTTTTCGTTGTCGTATCTGCCGCCGGAGACGGCTCGCAGCCAGACCAATCCCACCGCAACCGAAAAGCCACAGCAGCACGTGACCGAAAATCAGAGCGACACGATAAGGCTTCAGAGCGGCGCGAAGCGGTGCCATGGCGATGGAAACGCTGATACCGCCGCGAATGTCGCCTTCCTTATAGCCCTCCTTCTCGTGACATTTGAGACAGCTTCGCTCGGTGACGAGGGGCCGCATCAGACGCATGTATTCCGTGCCGTCAATAGTGGCGATCCCGCTGGCTTCCTGCCCTTCGATCCTGAATCCCCGAAGGGCGGCGGCTTCCCAGGCGTCCGGCGCGTTCTCAGGGCGAATCGGTTTAAGGCTCGAAATCCGCCCCCTGATGTCGGTCGAGGCCCTTTCAAGATCATAAATCATTCGCAGCATATAAGCCGGATTGATCAGCGCCAGTCGACGGCCCGAAATCGTCATGATCTCGCGTTCCTCGGCGCTGAGATAGGGATTGGGCGTGGCGTGTCTCCCCACGAAGACGAAGACGCCGCCGTGAAGGGAATTCCAGCGTCTGTAAAGGATGTCTTTCTGATAGGCGGTCCGGGCCTGAATTCGAGCGTTCTCCTGGACGTTCAGTTCCGAATGAATCCAGTTCCATGTCAGTGACAGGAATACGATCAGACTCCAGAAGATCGCCATTGCCCATATATAGCGATTCAGTTGAACGAACATCAATCTTTCAGGATGATTCATGATCCTCCTGGATGTGGGAGAGGTCCATAGCCGCGGAAGATCCCGCGGAGAAGTGATCCTGGGCTCATAATCCTTTCGAATCGATCTCTGCCCGGGGATCCAGTTGCACCGCCATCGGGGAGGTGCTCTCCATGGCCAGAAAGCCCACCTGATCCGCCACCGGAACGATTTCGACCTTTTCGATACGCCGCAACACCCATGTTACGACGGCGTAGATGCCGGCGATCATAGCGATATATCCCATGAACCCGTATGGGCTTTCAGCCCATGTCATCACCGTCGACGCCCCCACGGGGCCGACTGCGGCACCAATGCCGTAAGAAAAAAGCAGACATGAGCTGACCGGCACAATGTCTTTCCGCTCAAAAAGATCATGGGCCCGCGCCACGGCCACCGGGTAAACCGCGAAAATCAACCCTCCGAACATCGCCATTACCCCGATCATCAGCCAGTAGGTGATTTCCGCCACGACAATCACCAGAAGCGCGGCACCGGCCACCATCACCCCCAGCAGAGGCAGCACCAGGGTCCGGTCAAAGCGGTCGGAAATGATTCCGACAGGCCACTGAAACGCCAGCCCGCCCAGAATGGTCGCCGTCATGAAGGCCGACAATTCGGAAACCGTCAGATGGATCTGGTGTCCAAAAACCGGCCCCATCGCGTAGAAAGCACTGTTGATCATTCCCGCCGACAAGGATCCCAGCATGCCGATGGGCGCCCTTTTAAAATAGGGCAGAATTCGATAGTGTTGCGCCGAAGGCAATTCGGGGTGAATCGCGTGGGTGGCGGCCACCGGCACCAGGCTGAATGTGACGAGGAAACCCACGAGGAAAAAAAGCTCCTGAGTTGCCACATTTCCCATGTTAAGGAGTTGCTGACCGACGGCCATACCCAGATAACTCATAATCATGTACACCGAAAAAATTCGTCCCCGGGTCCGGGGTTCGGTGCATTCATTGAGCCAGCTTTCGATGACCATGTAAAGCCCGATGATGGAGATGCCGGTCAGGAGTCGCAGGAGGGCCCACAAGGCCGCCGAAACAAATAATCCGTGAAGCATGACCATCCCCGTCGTCACGGCGGCGAAAACGGCAAAGGCGCGGATGTGCCCGACCCGTTCGATCAATCGATGGCCCTGGACGGATCCCAGGATCAGTCCGACAAAATAGCAGGCCATGATACCGCCGATGGTCTGGGGGGCAAAGCCTGCCAATGTCAGTTTGAGGCTCAGAAGGGTATTGAGCAGGCCGACGCCGGCCATCAGGATCAGAACGGCGGCGAAAAGAGCGGTAAAGGGTACGAAGGTTGACACCATATACCATATTCATTCAACGTCGATTGATCACTCAACTTTCGGTATTCAGTCGAAAGTTGAATGATCAATTAAAATCGTGAGCGCCGACCGCTGGAAACAGCGTCCCTCATCCGTCATCTCCTTCAGGGGGCCGACCGGAAGGCGCACCTTGACGGAAACCTGCGGTGCATAAGGATTGGCATATCACAGGGGGAATTCAATTGACAACGATGAAATTGCCGTGGCGCTAGAGATAATTTCCCATCAGAATAAAGGGCGCCCAATAGAACGGATGCGCATAGGGCGCCTCGGGCGGTGGTGTAAACTCCCCTTGGTCGTTGACCGGTTTGACGCCGCGGGGTTCATCTTCATGAATGTCCGTTTCATCCTTGCCCGACAGGAATCTGCGCTGCACTTCCCGCAGGGCTTCCGCCTTACTCAGGCGGTGTTCGGTTCGAAGTTGATAGAACAGCGCCATGAAGGTTCCGGTGCTGGCATCCGCAACAGGCCAAAGGGTCGCCAGTATCGCCCCTGCGCCGCGCGTCTGGGCAAGAGCGGCGAAACTTTCGATCTCCCTGCCCCGGGCGTCCTGCCCACCGACGGCGGTTTCACAGGCGGACAGCGTCAGCAGATCGATGAATCTGAAGGGATATCTCCGGCTGTCCAGCTCCGAAAGGGTGAGCCGGCTTCCGTCCCCCAGGAGAATGAACGAGTCTTCCGCAGTCCCGGGACGGAATGAAAAATGACTCGCAAGATGAACGAGCGGATATCCCTTTCCCAGCATCTCCGCCAGACCGGTCGCGGTAAAATCCTGGTTAAGCAGAATCTTGCCCGGTACAACCCCCATGAGGTCGTTCTCGTCCTCTTCCCTGACGATTGCGTCCAGCTCTTCCTTGACCGCCGGCAGGCTGCCGAACCCTTCGGCCGCTTCGCTCATCCCCAATCCCGCGATGCGCAGGCCTTGTGTCCTCACTTCCCCGAAAAGCCTTTTGGCGGCCGGCGTAAACAGGACAAGGTTATAGCGCTCCGTCAGGTAGCGTTCCCCGTCAAACAGAGCTGAGAAAGGCAGATACCGCAGGGTGCCGTCCAGGGAGATCATAAGGGTTTCAGCCTCAAGCCTGATGAGGTCCTGCTCGATAGGCGCCATCAGAAGATCGTAGAGCGCCCCGGCCGGAGGCCGGGGATCCCGGTCCGGGCGTATCAGCGTCTCCCTGAAATTGAACACCAATCGATTGAGGTCGGCTTCGGTCATGGGGATCCGGTAGGGAATCTGGATTGCAGGGGCCGTAAGCAGAATGCTGATGTTATCCTCCAGGACGAGAAAGGTCACGATGACGGTGCGCAACGGAAACCTGCCCAGGTCTCCCTGCAGAGACTCCAGGGCATCCAGTGTCTTTTGGCCGAATTCCACTTTGTCGCTGTAGGTCGATTCCAGTTCCTGCAGGTAGGCTTCAAAGGCTGCATGAATCTCATCCGCCCTGTCATACAACTGAAAAAGACGCTCACGCTCCGTTTCCGATAGTTCGCGCCCCTGCTGCTCCATCTCCAGCCCCTCGATCTCATGGCCGACCTTGCCCAACTCTCCTTCGAATGCCGCGATCTTCCGGATCCAGTGCTGCTCGGTTAAGGTCGTGACGACGTCATCGACCGACGGACCATCCGGCCCCCGGATGTCGAGAAAATGCCAATATTCCTCCTCCTTGAGCAGTGAGATGACCTGCTGGGCCTCCAGCAAACGGCCTTCCCGGATCAGAAGATCGGCGACACGGCGGTAGACGTGCGTCTTGTCCTCGAGGTAGGAGAGGCGCAGCGGCTTTTCCATGACGGCCAAACGGGAGCGGGTGTCCTGGATCGAATGCAGCGCTTTTTTGCCGTAGAGTATCGCCGGCTCGGGCATGGAGAGCGCTTCGTAAACGTAGCTCAGTCCGTCATAGGCCCGCCACGTCAACTCGGGCCGATCGATCCGGTTGTTGAGCAAAACCGCCTTCATGTAGAAGAATTTGGCCTCCGGATAACGCCCCCGGCGGCTGTAAAGCAGTGCCAGATTCTGATAAGAGGCGCTCTGCCCGGCCAAATCGCCGATGCGTTTCTTGATCTCGAGCGATCTCTCGAGATAGTCTTCAGCCGAATCCAGTTTTCCCAGATGCCAGTAAGTTTCGCCGATATTGTTGAGGGCGCGTGCTTCACCGGCAGGATCGGCCGTCTCCCGTTTGATCTCAAGGGAGCGCCGGTAATACCGGAGGGCCTTGCGCGGCTGGTTCAGGCGGCGGTAGAGAGAGCCGATGTTGTTGAGGTGGTTGGCCGCCCGCTGCCGATCCCCGATCTTCTCCGCAATGTCCAGGGCCGCCTCACAGTGCTGAAGGGCCTGATCGAACCGGTTCAGCTTGCTGTATGAGATGCAGATATTCCCCAAAACCTTGCCTTCCCCGGCCCGGTCTCCAAGCTTTCGGCGGAGGGCAAGGGATGCCTGATGGTGTTTCAGGGCCTCTGGATACTCGGCCCTGGCATCGAACAAAAGGCCCAGGTTGTTGAGGCTTCTGGCCTCGCTCGTCTCATCCCCATAAGCCCGTGCCAGATCGATGGCATCCTCATAAAGGGGCAGTGCTGCTTCGAGCTCCCCCTGGTCCTGCAGGAGCGCTGCGATATTTCGGATGCTCTCGCTTTCAAGATGGGGGTTTTTCACCCGGCGGGCGATCTCAAGGGCGTCGTCAAAGCACGGCCTTGCCGCGGCATAACGTGCCGTCCGTCGATAGGCCAACCCTTTCTGGATCAGGGCCTGAGATCGGATGGCCGGATCTCCCCCCTCCCCCAAAAGGTCGAGGGCTTCAGACGCTTGCGCTAAGGCCGCTTTATACAGCCCTATGCCTTCGCTGGCCTCGGAGAGGTTCACCAGGAACCGCGCGGCGTCGGTGTTGCGCCCGCCTTTTCCAGCCGCGTCCAGCCCTTTCCGCCAGGCTGCCGCCGCCTGGCGATAGTCCCCCTTGCTATAGGCTTGCTGCCCACGGCGGCTGTGCATGTCGATGATCCCGTCCATCGACACCCATTTCGGTATTCGGCAGCACCCACTCAACAGAAGGGCCCCAACCAGCACCGAACGTACCATAAGAATAGCCGTATACTTGCGGCCAGGCCGAGATGGATCTGTATCCATTATCTTCATTCAGTTCTCTGAAATGCCGGCACCGTCGGCATCAATATATGAGCGGCTGAAGCCCAGCGGTTACCAAGGTGTCGCGCCGCACATCTCTTTGCATCACCGAAGATTCGGTTCCGGAGGGGTCACCCCATAGGGTTTTATCGGAACTGCCGGGCTCCTTTTCAGAGGGGTTGCCATTTTCGGTTTTATCGGAACCGTCGGGATCGTTTTCACCTTTGTATCGGTGTCGGGGATTTGCGAATCAACGCCGGGCTTTGTGTCCGTGTCTGGAGGATCAAGACGATCCCTCGATCTTGGATTGTCGAATAGTTTCCATGCATCTCTGAATATTCTGTTCAGCAAATCCGGCTCTGAAACGACAGGAGGGGGCTTACTATCCCGGGGGCTTTGGTACAGATCTCTCAAACGCTGGAAATTTTCCCGCCATCGGGTGATCGCTTCGACCTCTTCCGGGGTGACGCTGCGCGGTGGGCTGATCCGGGTGCGCGACAGCGCCGCCTGGTGGTAACCCGACACCGGCACCCGCCGGGAAGGATCGGCATGGCGCCAGACCCAGGCCTCGCCGTTGATGACGGTGAAGATGGTCACGCCTTTGTCCCGGACGTCGACATGGTAGGATGCCGGCCATCCTCCCATCTCCATGCCGCCCTGATCCGTCACCACCATGTGTCCGCACCGATCGGTGCTGCCATAGATCCGCCCGCGGCGGAATTCACGGATGTCGAGCCCGCATTCCATCCCGCCGGATTGAAAAAATTCGATAATGGCGGCGCCGGCGGGACCGGTGCTGACGTGAGCGCCGTTCCGGATGTAGCTGTCCCGGACAAGCCTCCTGCCGTCAAGCCAAACCGCTTTGCCGGCCACCATGATCCGACCGATGGCGCCCTGGCGATAACGAAAAAAAAAACGGGGATCGGTGTTCTGATCCATCTCGACAACACCGGACGAGGGGCCGCCGAATTCACCGTCCGACTGCGGAAAGGGAGGGCATCCGGCCAGCAGTGCGACCATCAGCAGCTGTCCCCAAAAAAAGCCAAAATTTTTAACATCAAGTCGCAGCGCCTTCATATCTTTCTCCTTTCCGGCAGTCCAGGCAGACAGCCAGCGTTCTCTATACACAAAGAGCAATAGAGGCGTCTGGAATCAACTAGTTACGGAACCACTCCTGGAAAAACCGGCCAGTGTCGGGTGGCACCTCTCTCTCGATTATCGCTGGGTCCGAACCGGGTTCGTTGCTGTATTGAATCGCCATCCCTGCCGTGTTGATGCCGATGGCAACGGCATAGATCGTCAGGGAATTGATGATGTAATACACAATTCGCTGATAGACGGAGACCGACTTGTCCGCCAGAACAGCGAGTCCCAGCAGAAGGCTGATGACAAGGCCTGTCCAGTTCCCCGGCAGCCCAAACTGGCTGACCAGTGTCCCCGTGATCATGGTGGTGACACCACCTGCAACACCTGGGGTCATCATCGCTCTTGACTTCAGGAATTCGTCCATCCGGCACCTCGCCTGGCGCGTTGGAGCCAATATCGGCTACCGCCCGCAGTTTCGTTCAGCATTGCAGATATCCGTCAGGGGTCGTGAGCCCGGCCGGCCGCGGAAGCGCACTCCCTCCCCGGCAATCCGCCGGTGTCGCCAGCAGGCTTTGAGTTTCATGGAGCCTCGATCCCACCGCTCCCAGTCCGGCTTGAATTTGATCTTCTGGTACTCCACGCCGGTGTCCGGCTCGACAGGCAGGTTGCGGGAGTTGCCGTCCCAGCCGTGGGATCCCCACGCAATACGCTTTTCCGGATCGATGACCATAACCGCGTGGCCGTCGCCCCGGGTCTCGTCCCGATAGACCAGGATGTCTCCGATCTCGAGGTCTGGGTCGCCGGCGCAGCTGTCGAAATCGTCGTCCATGATACTGTCGTCGCCGACCATCATGGCCGTGGTCAGGTACCTATCCTCCCGGTTGTAAGGTATTCCTGAGCGCGTGAAAGCGAACCAGACGGCCCTGGAGCAGTCGATGCCGCGCTTCAGGTTCGCCTCGTCCGAAGGCTGGGTCCAGTCGTGCTGCCTGTAGGAATAGCCGTCCCGGGCCGAAGCGTTCGCAAGGCGATCCGCCGTTTTCAGGACTTTGTAGAGCGCGGTCATTTCATCGGCAGGGAGGTAAGGCCGGATGTCGAAATCAGCGATGGTGTACTCGCGCCAGTTGATGGTCCTGGTTCCGCGGTCCGTCTCGGCAAAGCGATTGTTGGCCTCCACGTGCAAAGTGATGGTGCTGAGGGTCCAGGTCGTCGTTTCAGCCGATTCCGCCGAGACGACACCGACCCCTCGTGTCCCGGGTTGGAAATAGCGGTCAAGAGCCCGGGCAAGCCCGCTCATTCCAGGGCCCCGGCCGGCGGCCGTCTCGGTGAACTGCCCCCAGGAGACGGGGTTGCTCTCCCATGTGCCGAAAACCATGATGCGGTCCCGGACATCCAGCGGCGGCAAACCGATGAAGGTCTCGCCGGTGGCGTTGAAAACGGTGCTTTCGCCGGGCTGGAGTCGGACCTTACGGTCATCCCGGGGCAACGCGAAAATGCCGCCGTCCGTCGACAGGATCAGTGCGCCGATCAAAAGCGGAACAGGGGATGCCTTCGAAAGGGTGACCTTGACGTTCCAGGCCTGGCACAGGGGAATCATCTGGTGATCACCCGGCGCTGCCTGCCGCCATATGCCGTCGGCGCATTTGTTCTGCCTGGCAGAGGGCGCGGGTACCAGGGAAACCGCAAGGGTCCGGTTGTCGACAAAATCGCTGCCGCCCTCTCCCCGCAGATGCAGCAGCGCCTTTTGACGGGCGTGCTGCCACAGGCTTTTGGGAATCTCATCCGGATTCCGGTAAAAATTTCTCGGGCGGTTCTCGGGTCCTCGCAAGACCAGTCGGCCTTCGTCAATCATGCCCAACTCGAAGTCCCCCGCCCCTTCCACCAGTTGGACGAGCATACGGGTTTCGGGATTCTCAGCGACAA
>NZ_JBFXGG010000082.1:0-13149 GCF_050178255.1 Desulfococcus sp.
AGCACCACCATCCGCAGCACCACCATCCGCAGCACCACCATCCGCAGCACCACCATCCGCAGCACCACCATCCGCAGCACCACCATCCGCAGCACCACCATCCGCAGCACCACCATCCGCAGCACCACCATCCGCAGTGATTTTCAACGTAATACTTGGATCATAATTGGACTTGTTTCCTGCGGATGCCAACATGATAACACCGGCTTTGGCACTCTCCTGGATCGCCCGCCTCACGGCCGGGCTGTCCTGACGATAAGCGATGCTCATGTTGACGATCTTGATGTCGTTATCAATGGCCCACTGAAGGCCATAGATAATATTGGAGAGAAAGCCCATGCCGTCATCACCCAGAACCTTGACGGAATAAAGATCAATATTCGCTCCTGCTCCCCATCGATGTTGGGGGTCCAGAATTCCGCCGATGATACCGGCGACATGACTCCCGTGACCGTTATCATCAAAGGCCGTTTCAGTTTTGAGTTTAAATATATCGTCGCTTTCAACGAATTCCACGACGTTAACAGCGCTTTCTGCAATACGCCATAAATAACGATGATACGCTTGCATACCCGTATCAAAAATGGCGACGGGTGCGCTGTTCATTTTTAATTTTTTCAATGCAAAAGCAACCGGATCCGGGATGTTATCGTGTTGAAGCACGCCAGAAAAAAAACGATCGTCATAGGGTTGGTCAAACAGTTTGAGAACGCTCCAGGGCGCCTCGTAACGATGTTGCTGCCTGTCCAGAAAAGGCGAACGCGTCAACGGCCTGATAAAACTGACGCCCTGGCCGTACAGACTTTCATTGCCGGACAGTTCAAGATCGCTCTCTATGGATGAAATACGATAGTCCGCAGCCATTTCCGCATCGCTCACGTGCTCCGGAACCCCCATCACCAGTCCGTCGATGATGGGAATTTCCATGAATGTGACAACACCCCGTTGTCTCCATTCCCTGGCGTAAGCCCGAACGTCTGACCAGGTTCTGCCTTCATTGAACAGAACAATCTTTTTCCGGTAATTGTCAAGGAGATGCCTCGGGTTCCTGTGATTATCAAGGATATGCCTCAAGTTCCGGTAATTATCAAGGGGATACCTCGAGCTCTGGGCGCAAAGAGGTGTAAGCCCCACGAACATCAAGCCCGTCAGGACGACAGCCGTATACCACATCAATTTCAAATATTTCAACTCTTCCCCCCATGATTATCGATTCAATTCGATACTTGTTTTTTAAAAATATTATAAAATGTTACGCATTTAGAAGATGTCACCCGTCAAAAAAGCATATGAATTTAATTATAAAATGATTTTAAAAAAAATCTCCTCTTCCGACAAGGAACAATTCATTTATATTTTGTTCGGGAATTGCCAAAATAATTCAGGCAAATCGTGGAAAGCCGAAATACGGCGCATTGCCGATCGGCCGGCGCAATGCCTTCTGATCAGGGTACGGGTACCCAATCAGATACCGAGGAATTCAGCCATATGCTCGACATTTTCGGTCAAACATAATGTCTATCGTCCTCATTTGTGAGGCTTGAAATCAATCCATACCTTGCGGAAAGGGATGTAAGCGCCTCCCAAGTAGCTGATTTCAACCCCTTTTACCCAAGGCTGAAACAGATAGTTGAAGCTGTTGACATGTTGCGTGATGATCGGCGCTTCCGACATGACCAGACGTTGGACCTCACGGTAGATTTCGACCCGTTTCATATAGTCCATCTCTCGTCGGGCCTCTTCAAGTGCCTGATCAATGATGGGATTTGAATATCCCATCCGGTTGGTTCGGCTCCTGGAATGACAGAGCACATAAAGAAAATTATCCGGATCCGGATAATCGCCATACCAGGCGGCATAAAACAGCGGTACTTTTTTTTCGTCGATCAAGGACAGGAAATGCTGCCAATTATCGGCCACCCTGGGGATCACCGTAATACCGACGGCCTTCAAATATTTCTGGTAGGCCTGAAGTTCAAGCTGAACGCTCTCGGATTTGGAAAAGGTCCACAGTTCAAGCGGCGGAATCCCCTTACCGTTGGGAAAACCAGCCTCCTCCAGAAGCTGTTTGGCCTTATCCAGATTATAGGTATATCCAACAAAATCCGGATTGAATCCGGCCAGACCGGGCGGGAGGATTCCCTTGGCCCTGATGCTTCCCCGCTTGGTGATCTCCTTCACGATCGTATCGGTGTCTACCGCATAGGAGATGGCCTGACGAACCTTAATATTGTCCAAAGGCGGTATGGTGACGTTTATTCCGACATAAACAAGGTTGAGCAACGGCTTGCTGACAAGGTTATATCGTTTTGCATAATCCGCACTGGACTTGATCATTTCATACTTGTCACTGGGAATGATGGACTCTTCCAGATACCCCCGCTCGAAATCGCTGAACATGTTTTCAATTTCATGGCTTGGATAGATCTGAAAATATAAGGTGTCAAGAAAAGGGCTCCCGTTAAAATATCCGTCATTTGCCGAGAGAATGATGCCCTTTCCCGGTGTCCAGGCATCGAAGCGAAACGGCCCGGTTCCAACAGGATTTGTCCCGAAATCTATCCCTACAGCCTCTTTGGGTATCACTTTGGCGTTTGCCATGGCGAGTATCGAGAGGAAAGGCGCATAAGGCTGCTCAAGTCGGATGAGCAGCGTATGCGGATCCTTGGCGACGAGCCCGGTGACCCTATCGACGAGTCCATCGTTGAACGCTTTGGCGCCTTCGATGTTCAAAAAGAACAACGCCACTGGTGATCGGGTCGCAGGATCGAGGATCCTTTGAAATGAATAGACAAAATCCTCAGCCGTCACCTGTCGGCCATTATGAAATCGCACATCCTTTCGAAGGAGAAACGTATAGGATTTGTGATCTCTCGCGATCTTCCAGATATCCGCTATGGCGGGAACGATATTCAAATCCTTGTCATACTCCACAAGACCGTCGAAGATGTTGTTAGCCACATTCACGGCATAGATATCGGTAATATACGCCGGATCGAGCGAATTGGGTTCCCCGGAAAGGGGAATATTGTATTTTCCTCCGGGAACCGGTCCTGGAGCCGCCCAGGCCAAGGTAGCCCACACCCCCCATGTGAGCGTCGCCAAAAACGTCAATAGATGTCGTTTACGGATCATGTTTAACAGTCTCATCTTCTCTTCTTCTCCTTTTCATCGGGATTCCATTTAAGGAAATAACACCCTCCAGGCTTCATGGCTCTTTCCTGAAACTCACTCGAAAACCGCCTGTTATGCGACAGGCCTCAGATCACATCTACCCGGGAAGGGTTCACCGAACGGCCACTATAAATCAGGATATCGCAGTCGCTGTCCAATCGGCCACAAAAGCGTAAAACTGGTCCAGGGCGCTTTTCCAGGGTCAGGTTCGTTTGGCGATCGGCAGTTGAATCAATCGGCTTTCTTCAAATAATTCGTGTGGGTTTCTGACTGCCAACTGCTCTTCATAAATTTCCAGAAGGACATCCACCACATCGGAGTCAAATTGTTGTCCTTTATTGTTGACCAGTTCGGTTTTGATAAGGAGCGCCGGAAGCGTATCCCGATAGCTTCTTCTGGAATTCATGGCGTCGAATGCGTCGGCTGCGATGATGATCTTTTCCGATACAGAGAGCTGATGGCCCATCAATCCATCCGGATACCCTCGTCCGTCCTCTCTTTCGTGGTGATGACGGACGATGCGTCGTTCCTCTCTGAGAGATACGATGGGTTGAAGAATTTCCTCACCAATGACGGGATGCTGCTGGATCACTTGACACTCCGACCTATTCAATCTACTGCTTTTATTTAGTATATTATCCATGATCCCGATTTTCCCGATATCATGAAGCAACGCGGCGTTGTAGAGGACCTGAAGGGAATGAACGTCCAGGTTGATCCGTCTGCCGATTTCTCGACTCAGGTTGGCCACCCGTTCTCCATGACCGTGGGTGTATTTATCCTTGAATTCCAGTGATTTGGCGAGAGATTTGATGGAACTGATATAGGCGTTTTCCAGTTGAGCGAATAATTTAATATTTTCGATGGACGTAGTGGTCTGACTGGCCAGGACACAGAGGGTCTGTATCTCCCCCAGCATCATGATGCTTCTCTGACGGCGGATAAGATTGATGAATCCCGCAATCTCCTTGGACTGACGCAGTGGTATCGAGATGCGTTCGAGTTCAGGAAAGGAACTGATGCCGGACTTGACGAACGGTGAACCGAGACCGGATATAGAAGCATTTTCACTGATAAACATAAGAGGCTCCGCATCCAGCAGCGGCGGCTTTTCAAGAAGCCGATGATATTTCACGCGATCGTTCTCGTTCACCGAAGGCTTGATGACGCTTGCCACCATTCGAGTCGAGTCATCCGGCTCTACGATCAAAAGTGATGCAGCCATGGTATCGGTGGCCGAAAGTACCACTTCCAGAATCTGGTCATAAAGACGATCGTGGTTTTTGAGGGAGGTCATGGCCTGACTGGCATCAAAAAGATACCTGAGCCGTTGGTTCGTGAGGGTCAGTTCCGCATTGGAATTCTCTATGATTCGAATGTGATCCTTCAGCTTTTCCTGCATATTTCCGAAACGGCGCGCTAAATAACCAATTTCGTCTCGGGATTCCACCCGAATCTCCTGGTCATAGTCTCCTTTTGAAATACCCTCGACATGTTTCATCAATGTGGCGATCGGCCGGGTAATGCGTGTCGAAAAAAGCACGGAGATCAAACAACTTATGATGAGAACGATACCGCCCAGAATCAGAAGTGTTCTCCGGGTCTGATCAATGCCGGCATTCATGGACTCGAGGGACAACCCGATCCGTACGGTGGCCCAATGTTTTTTGAGGACGGTAATAGGTGCGGAAATTTCGCAGATATTCTGTTTAGGGTCATTATCCAGGACGAGGTATCGGACCGAGACGCTTCCAGCGTCAGACACTTGGGTGGCGGGCAGCGATTTTAAGAGGGACGCCTTGAAGCGAGGGACACCTTTATAGGCTGCCGTCTCACCGTCAAAAAGCTGGATCGAGGCATATACGAGTTCATTTTCCGAAACGGTTTTGGCTACGTTCTGTTCCATGCCGACATAGTTGTATGTCGAGACGAGGCTCGTATTCACGGCGGCAAGGTTTTTGGCGATGGTGACCCCTCGTTTCAGGAATTCCTCTAAAATCGAGTTGTGCATCCTTCGCTCCACGACCATGATGGTAATGGTCATGATCATGCACTCCAGGAGGATGATGCCGATCATGAATTTGGTCTGCAGGCGAATGCCAATATCAGCTCTCTGTTTTGGTGCTATCGATTTCATGATCAACATGTTTTCGCACGAGAATAAAACAGGTTCATAGCACGGGATATCAACATCGGATCCATTACGTCACGACTCCACCAAAACCACGGTTTATACAATCAGACATTGTTGCCCGTCATCTGAATCGAAACCAAGGCATTTTTTACCAGGAAGACCATAATTGTTCAGACAATGCGCATTCCTCCATTTTGTTGATATAAAAACGTAAATCAGTATCAACAGCACGCGATCGACGGTCATGCACTTATGATCGGATCAGTAACGTATAACCCTGAAAAAAACACTATAACTTTTTTTATATTCTTCTTGGCCAAGAATATGTGAAATACATCACAAAAACTCGGAAATTTCAAACATAAATGCACCGGCCTCATTCGAAATCAGATTAATTCATAATTCCTCGAGCCGGATATCGGCGGTTTTGACCCTGAAATCGATCGATACGAACGCACATCAGCCCTTCACCACGGCCATGGGCCGCAACCGTGCCACCTTACGAGAAAGGCCCGCGCCGTGCACAACCGCCACAACCTGGGAAATGTCCTTATAGGCATCCGGCATTTCCTCGGCCATCGTGCCGCGGCCGGTCCACCGGACCAGGATACCTTTGTCCTCCAACTCCCGATAAATGGCCCGGCCTTTGGCGGCCTTTTTCGCGGCTGTCCGGCTCAACACTCTGCCGGCACCGTGACACGTGGAGCCGAATGTCTCCGCGAGAGCCGTCTCCGTTCCCACGAGAACATAGGACGCCCTCCCCATGTCGCCGGGCACCAGCACCGGCTGCCCAACCGACCGGTAGGCGGCGCAGACCGCCGGGTGACCGGCCGGAAACGATCGGGTCGCCCCTTTCCGGTGAACACAAACGGTGCGACGTTTACCCTCGATCAGATGTTCTTCTTTTTTGGCGATATTATGACAGACGTCATACAACAACCGCATGGCAAGGTCTCGGGGTGAAATATGCAGCACATTCAGTAAGACCTCCCGAGCCAGGTGCATAAGGATTTGACGATTCGCCCAGGCGTAATTGGCGGCGCAGGCCATGGCGGAAAGGTAGCGCTGACCTTGGGGAGACTGGATCATGGCACACGAAAGTTGACGATCGGGCAGATCAAATGGAAGGGTCTGGACATGTCGTGCCATGACGGCCAGGAAATCGTCGCAGATCTGATACCCCAGGCCCCGGGACCCCGTGTGAATCATCAGCGTAACCTGCCCTTCATAGAGGCCGAACGACCGAGCCACCGTATCGTCGTAGATCTCGTCCACCACACCGACTTCGAGAAAATGGTTGCCCGATCCCAGGGTTCCCAGTTGCTTTTTGCCCCGAAGCATCGCGCGGTCGCTCACTTCACCGGGATCTGCACCGGGAAGCACTCCCCCCTCCTCGGTGTGCTCGATATCCCTCTCTTCGCCGAAGCCGTTCTCGACCGCCCATCGACTGCCGGTCCTGAGAACGGTTTTTTCATCCCGCTCGGTGAGCTTGACGCTCCCCTGGGAGCCGACTCCGGAAGGAATGTTCCGATATAGCCCGTTCACCAGGTCTTCCAGACGCGGCCTCACATCCCCCTCCGCCAGCCGGGTAGTCGCCAGCCTCACCCCGCAGTTGATGTCATATCCGACGCCGCCGGGAGACACGATGCCGTCCTGCCAGTCAAACGCCGCCACTCCACCGATGGGAAATCCGTAACCCTGATGAACATCCGGCATGGCCATGGAGGCCTTCAGGATACCGGGAAGAGAGGCCACATTGGCCACCTGTATCAACGTATCTTCCTGCCGTATCGCCGCGATCATGTCCCCGTCGGCATAAATTCTGCCCGGAACCCGCATATTGCCGGTCCTGGGCAACTCCCACACATAGTCATTGATTTTGATGAGTTCCCTTGTCATCATTACCTCCCCTTTTTCGGTTTGGCTACAACCGGCGTCCTTTCATCGGCTTCAGCGCCGAGATATCAGCCACCCGGTTCCATTCTCCGGATCGGCATGACCTGCGAGATGGCGGGATGCTTGCAGCAGCGCTGAATCTTTTTGAAGAAAGGCCGCATGAATTCGAACATTAATAATTTCGAGCATTAATAATAAAGATATGCCCGGTTCCAGAAAAAACCAAAGGTCAATGCCGTCGCAACCCGTTGAATGATTTCTGATCCACCGGGATATCCATATTTCCATGGACGTCTAAACGAATTTGTAATATCATCCGGTTGTTCGTAACGCCTATCGCCTCCTCTTGAGGAAGTCCAATGAAAATAGACGGTCTCCGATATCCATTGATCATCGCCCACCGGGGCTACAGCGCGAGATATCCGGAAAACACCTTGATCGCCTTTGAAAAAGCCCTCGAATCAGGAGTCCAGATGATCGAACTGGACGTAACGCTGACACGCGACCGGAAAATCGTGGTCATTCACGACGAAACCCTTTACCGGACGACAAGCGGCCGCGGCAAGGTTGCCGATTACACCCTCACTGAATTGAAGATGCTGGATGCGGGCGGTTGGTTTTCAGATCGTTTCTCGGGGGAAGCCATCCCTGGCTTGACGGAAGTGTTGACGCTGGCAGGGGGTCGGGCCACCGTCAATATCGAAATCAAACCCGAGGCCTACGACCCTCGACACCCGAAAGACGCCATCGAACGTCAGATATGGCGTATGTTGCATCATCGACACCTTCTGACGGATGTATTGGTTTCCAGTTTTGAGGCGGAGATTCTTGCAGAGTTGGCTCGGATGACCCCGAAACCCAATTTGGCGTTTCTGACGAAAGGCAGAACCGACACCGGTGTTTTCGATACCTGCCGAAAAATTGACGCCTTTTCCTGGAATGCCCACTACCGCGATTTGAATCGAACCCGTGTTGAAAGCGCCCACGATCTGGGACTGAAGGTCTTTGCCTACACGGTCAATGCACCCGACGACATTCTGGCACTGATCGACATGGGGGTGGACGGCATCTACACGGATGATCCCACGGCGGTCGATATGGACCTGAGATGCGGGCGTAGGGTTTCATAAATGGGGAGGTGGGTGGATCGAAGACGCGGCCGGTTTAGACGATGGCTCAACCGTCTCATCGATGCGGTAAGCTTCAACGACCAGATCCGGGATCTGGCGGAGATGCTCAATCGGAAAGTCGAGCAGTCCGAAGAAGCGACGCCGGATATAGTCTCCCATCCCGGCGGATTCAACCGTGCGTTTCGAAAGCGGCGAATGGGTATTGCCGAATCCTATATCCGGATCGCCCAGAAACTGGTGCGCAGCGAAGTACACAACCGGCTTCACGCTCTCAAAACCCTGGTGATGCTATCTCTGCACGCCAAAACCATCAGTATGCCCCTCAATACCGCCCGCGTCCAGACGGAAATCATGAAGGAAGCCGTCAAGAACATCCGAAACCGCCGTCGGCAGATGGAGATGATCGCGGATTTTTCCCTGGCCTCTTACGGTCATGAGGCCACCATCCGAAGATTTCTGAAGGAGCTGAAGCGGCTGGAGGTTCCGGAAACCGGCCAACCCCTGAAGAACCTCGACATGGGGTGGGACGCCCACGTCCACGACAACCTCTCAGAGGGCAGAAAAACCCCGAGTCAGTTGGTTCTGGACGCCTTCATCAAGGGAATCTCACGCCTCACCCTGGCCTATTACGACATTCCCCACCGGGATATTGTTTTTGAAGCGATGGAAGCCGGAAGGATACTGGGTGTCGAGGTATCCATCGGCATCGAGTTCAGCGTAGGGCGTCGAACCCGCAGAAAACACTTTCTCTTTCTTCCGCCCGCCGTCACGTTTGAGGCCTTTTTGGAATTCTTCAATTCGAACTGCGCGGTGCTCGCCCATTTTTACGACGGACTGGATGAAAATCGAAACCATCGACGGCGGGTTATCACAGAGATCCTGGAACATTTCAACCGGACCCACCTCATCAACATCAACCAAGGATTCGGCGAAGACAGCATCTTCGCACTTCAGCCGCTTCAGCTCGCGGACCTCGAAAAAATCGTTCCCTACGATCAATTTTCCCGAAACCATCTGAGCGAACTGCTTTATGAGCAACTGAAAGCCGTCCTGAAAAGACGGGTGCTCCTTCTGAAAGCCCAATTCGAAATCTCCCGACAGCTCTTCAGAGAGGACACCCTTACCGGATGGGAACTGGAGCAGATTTCGGCAACCTATCGTCGCATCCGGGAACTTTACACGACCCTAAGCCCGGCACACATCAAAAGCGAATACTTTTCAGGAAAAAATATCTTCGATTACGATTCCGCTTTTGCCTCCGAAGCCGACATCATGCCGGACCTGAAACAATCCGGGGCCCTCATCACCTACAACCACCCCCTGGAACACGGGTTCGAATCGGCCGTGGAAACCGTTCTTGCCGCCCACCCTTACATCGACCAGATCGAGTTGATGAACATGCGGGACAGCATGGGTCGGGACCCTTCTGAAATCATGCGCCTGACGCGCTTCGTGAGCCTGATCAACACCGGCACCTTGTCGGAAGCAAAGCAATTCCTGGAGGATCTGAACCGACGCCCCATAGACAAATCCCGCCTCGAAAGCGCCTTTGAGAAATACCATCGGAACCTTCTGGTTCCCATAGCCGCCAGCGCCGCCACCGGGTGGAAGCCTCAGGTTCCGGGTATGGGATTCATTCGGGAATCGCGCATCCCGAAAAAATCCCGCAAATATTTTTGCCAGACCCATTATCGCCTGCCCCGACCTGTTTCAGATCTGATCAACGGCGGGGGACGCAGATCGAGTCCGGATCCGGAAAACGACAGGGCGACCGGTACCGTTGACGAGATTTACTGCCTGGGCAAAAGCGGCCATTTCAGACCCAACCTGGTGGGTGACGAAGCACCAATCGAAAATATCGGACTGCGGCGAGCCTGGCGCTACCTCAACCCAGCCCTCAAGAATATGATTCGCGTCGTCATCGGCTTGTTGCCGGCCTACCTCTGGATCGGCTGGGAATATACCTTGATCTGGTTCGGGATTACCTTTTTCCGGAACGTCTTCGTGGATCTCGTCGCCTTTTCAGGTCCCCGCCCCAAGGCATGGTCCTTTCGGGACGTCAATCTCGACAACACCACCCAATCCCTCTTCTGGACCGGCTTTTCAGTTCCCGTCCTGGGAATGGTCAAGCTGGGATTCGACTATTCCTGGCACTTCGCCTTCACCGGGCTCCTTTTCGTGTGGCTCAAATTCCTGGTAATCTGCATCGCCAACGGCCTTTATATCTCGGCGCACAACAAAATCAGGCGGTTCGACAACCGCGTCATTCGCGCCAATTTCTTCAGGAGCATCCTGGCGTGGCCGTTTTCAGCCGCCTTTTCCCCTGTCGGCAACCTGATGCAGGTGCCCAGCATCGTCCAGGCCAAGTTCTGGTCCGACGTGGTCGCAGCCGTTATCGAAGGCACCGGGAAGTTTCAGCAGAAAATCGTTCTCAGAAAACGGGACTACCGCGAAATCCTGCCCCAGCTCCGGTCCGGGGACAGGGATGCCCGCATGACCGCGATGATGGATACCCTCTATATCTGGGGCAAGCGCCAAAGGGGCGCCAGCGGGCTTTCACAGATCCTTCTGGGCAGAGGCGGCCTCAAGGCGGCTGTTTTGGGGGTTTTCAGAAAGGGTGATGCCAGGGATCGGGAACGGCAGGCAGCATCCGGTGCGGCGGATCTCGATCTGATGATCGAGCGTTTCGCGCCCCACCACGTCACCCCGGAGCTTTCCCGGTTCATCCTATCCAAATACACCCATAACGAAGCCATCGTGTTGATCGACATGCTCGACAGCCATCTGATCGATTTTCACGCGTGGTTGAAAAAGCTCCGGAAAAAATCCAGGGGCGGCACACCGTCGAATATCGCCGCTTCCTGAAGGCAGCCGCCCGAAATGCCTAAATATCGAAGACGACCCGTGCGGTCCATCCTCCCGATGACGGGGCGACACGGATCTGGTGATAGGTGACGGCCTTGATTTCCTGGAGAACGGTATGGCGGACGGGGTCGAAGGTTTCGTAGTGAAGTCGAGCCGAGAGGACAAATGCCGACAGAGACAGGATCTCGACCTTCACAACGAAGCGATCCTCGCCGGTCCACTGATAGAGGACCTCTCTGAGCCAGTTGACCATGAGATCGGGCCAGTCGTCGCCGGAAACCTGAACAACGAGGGTCTCGGAATTCGCGGCTCCGGACTCGCGAATCTCGGCGACCACGTCAAAGAGGGCGAGAACGGTGTCCGCAAAGAGCGACGCCAGATCCGCGGCCGTCACCTCGAGGCCGAAATCGGCCGGATGATCGATGATCTGATAGGTCATGGTTCGTTTCATATCATTTTTCGCTGAATTGGGCAATGCGGCAAATCGGCGTCTCCGTCGATGCCACAGAGTCGACTTTACCACCCATGTGATCGGAAACCCACGCCATGGAATCCAAAAGGATTGGATCGAGAATGAAAATACGAATCCTGATCGCCGACGATCACGCGATCGTTCGGGAAGGCCTCCGGGCGCTGATCGAACAGCAGAAAGACATGCAGGTGGTTGGAGAGGCGGAAAACGGAAGGAAGGCTGTTCATCTGACCCGGAAGCTCGTGCCCGATGTCGTCATCATGGATGTCAGCATGCCCGAACTGAACGGTGTTGACGCGACCCACCAGATCAAGTTCGATACCCCCAAAATCAAAATCATCGCCCTTTCCATGTACTCCGATAAGCGCTTCGTGTCGGGAATGCTCAAGGCCGGTGCTTCGGGATTCATCCTCAAGGAATGCGCCTTCTCGGAGATGGTCACGGCCATCCGCGCGGCCGTAAAAAACGAACATTATCTCAGCCCTAAAATCACTGCCATCGTGATCGAGGATTACATCCACCAGGTTGAAAATCCAGTCCCAAACCTGCCTTCGCCTCTGACACCCAAGGAGCGGGAGGTACTCCAGATGATCGCCGAAGGCAAACGCACCCGCGACATCGCCGATGTGCTCAACATCAGCGTGAAAACCGTCGAAGCGCGACGCAGAAACATCATGGAAAAGCTGCAGATCACCACCTTAGCGGACCTGATCAGATATGCCCTACGCGAGGGTTTGAGCAGCCTCGATATCTGAGGTTCACCGATCTGGACGCTCCGGAATCGGACGACGACGAACCAACGTCCTGAACAGATAAGGGATTTTGTCAAATTAAATTCATGTATTTTTTCATACAGTTTTTTCGGTATCTTCACCATTTCCTGCCTGAAACATAGGAATTTCCTATCCGCTATTCAGGAATTATCCGATTGCGTAAAAGGACAAATTGACGTATCTGATATTTAAACGTGTTTATACGAAAAAGTTTTCCAAATCCAAGCAGTCACGCTAATCGACAAACCTTCTTCTTTTCGAGCGATGGGTTGAAGATCAAGGAAACGTTATCCCTGATTTTTCTTCAACATAAGGTATCCTCAACTGGCCATTTTCTGATTCAGCAGCCAGAAGTTCCGCGTCAGGACGCAAAATCATACTGAAGCCTTGCGTCCTGTTTCCCATAATTGAGGAAAGTAACCCCAAAAAAACAGAAGGAGGTCTGTAACATGTCAAAAAAAAACAATCTATTCGTAACGATAATTTGGGTGCTCGCGGCGTCTGTGGGCATCGCAGGGGTAAATGTTTTCGCATTGACGCCCGAAGAACAGCTCGGAAAGTCGATTTTCTTTGATGAAAACCTTTCCATCAAGCTTAACCAATCCTGCGCAAGCTGTCATGCCCCCGAGGTAGGCTGGACCGGACCCGATTCGGTTATCAATGCACAGGGATCGGTTTATGAAGGATCGATTCCAGGCCGCTTCG
>NZ_JBFXGG010000083.1:0-13047 GCF_050178255.1 Desulfococcus sp.
CCCCCGAAACTGAATTGAGGGTCGTTGAGGTTCCCGCGGACCGGCAGCCCGATGTCGATGACGCCGTTGGCATCCTGAAGCAGGGCCACGGCCAGGTCCAGGGGCAGGCTGGCGGCATCGGGGCTCTCCACCTTCTCCCCCAGGATCAGCCGATCGACGATGATCTGGTTGTCGCCCAGCATCTGGCCGTTGTCGATCTTGTACTCGAGATCCAGGGATATCTTTCCCGAACGGATGCGGCGTCCCGCGAACTTGCCCGAGTAGGGCGACAGCCGGGTCATCTCCAGATTCTGGAAGATCATGGCGATATCCATGAATGCCTTGGGATCGAAGGTGTTGATTTCCCCTTCGATCCTGGCGGAGCCGTATTCGTTGACGCGCCCCTCGAGCTTGACCTGGGCCCGTGTGTTTTTTTCGGACGACATGCCGATGACGACCCCGGAGAGCTCCCCGATCTCGGTGCCGAAGGGGGGCGTAAGGCTGAGATCGGTGAAATCGAGGCTGCCGTCCGCCAGGCGGACCTTGGAAATCCGAATGGGGAATTCGTTGGACGGCGCGTCTGGCGCCGATTTTTCGGCGGTTTTGTCCTTCGGGGGCGTCTTGATGATCTTGACGACGTTGACGGTCCCGTCCTGGTCGATAAACAGCTTGCCGGCGGGCTTCGAGAGAACGATCTCGTCGATGGCCAGCCGGTTGGGCGACAGGTGGAGGCGAAGCTGGCCGGTTTGGAGAGACGACCAGCCCAGAAGGGTTTCCTTGGATCCGGTTTCCACCACCCGGAAATCGTCGACCTGAATCTTCCCGGCATAGACGGTTTTGGCCCGCGCCTTTTCGGCGCCGTGACGGAGCGTCCCCTTTGTGGAAAACCGGCCGGAGAGCATCTCCACGTCCACATACGGCGTGATGTAGGGCTGGACAGGGGTCAGATCGAGGTCCGCCACGTCGAGGTTCACCTCGGCCGCCGGCCCCGCGGGATCGATGGTGCCCCCGGCCGACAGCCGCCCCCCCTGAACCGCCGTCATCGCCAGCGTGAACGTCGACGGGGATCGGCCGTCAACGTCCAGGAGCTCGAGGGAGACGCCTTCGAGGCCGAAGACCGGTTTTTCGGGATTCACGGCGGCGTCGATAAAGGACGACCGGAAATCCGAAATCCCGATCTTCCGCACCATGAATTGCCAGGGATCCTGGGCGTCGGACGGCGGGTCCGGTTTTTTTTCGGTGACGTCGGCTTTTGCCGGAGGGATGAGCTTCACGGCGTCGATCCCGCCGGCGGCGTCCCGGGCCACGGCGATCTTCCCGCCGCTCATCTCGACGGCATCTATGGTGATGGATCGATCGGCCAGGTCGACGGCTCCCGACGTGACCGCGATCACGGGGATGTCGATGATCGGCCGGGAAGCCCCCTCGAGCGCCGCTGTGGTGCCCTGGATGCGGGATTCGATCCCGGTGAGCTTGACGCTCACCGGTCCCGGGCCGGTTTCAACGGCGGCCTTGAGGGCGAGGTCAACCGGTCCGGCATGGATCGCCGCCGACGGCTTTCGGCTTGCATCGGTGAAGGCGAGGTTGACGTCGTCCACGGCAAACCGGTCGACCTTCAGGCGCCAGGGGGCTCCCGGGGGGGACGGCGGTTTCGATGGGGATGTCGTCGGGTTCGATCGCAGGATGTTCTGGAGATTCACTCGTCCGTCTGCGCCGATGCCGGCACCGAGGCGACCGCCGCGAATCGATAACGCGCCGATCCCGACCGTTCGGCCGACCGGGTCGACGCGGCCGCCCTTCAAGGCAATTTCGGTCAGTGCGAGGAAGGGTTCGGGCTCTTTTTCCATCTGCAGGGCCAGATCCGAAAGTCGAATCTCGAGGTCGTCCACCACGGCTTTCGTGCTCCCCTCCGTCATGGCGAGGTCATACCCCAGTTTGACCCCCAGGGCGCCCCGGGGTTGGCTCAGGTTCAGGGCGTCCCGGGCAAAGGGCCAGAGCGTGGCCGCCTTGAGGGATTCAATGGACAGACTTCCCGAGGAGGCGATGGGTGCAAGGGACACCCGGCCTTCCCATCGAAAGGTTCCCCCGTCGGGAAATTTGGCGCCGAGGGTGTAAGCCCCCTCCCGGTCGGCCAGGGTGGAGATATTGTTGAGGGCGATGTCGACGGGGTGAACCGCCAGGGCGGCGGGTCGGGATTGCCGGAGGTCGGCGATGTCGATTTTTCCGTCCTCGATGGCCACGGCGTGGACGAGCAGCCTGACAGGACCGCTCTTTTCGGAATCGGCGTCGGTGTCGTCAGGACTGTCCGGTCCGGGGGCAGGGGGGTCCGGCACGGCAGGACCCAGCTTCGCCCAGTTGAGGGCCCCGTCTTTTTCGATCACGATGCGGGCCGACGGCGAATCGAGCCGGATGTCCCTGAAGGTCCACGCCCAGCGGAAAAGGCTGCTGAGCTGGAAATTCACGAACAACCGGTGAAATCCCGCCAGGGTGCGGTCGTTTTTTTCCCGGAGGCTGAAGTCGGTGACCTCCGCGGTGAGGAGGAACGGGTTCATGCGAACGCTTCCGATGGTTGCAGGGGTTCCGAGGGCGCTTTCGAGGCTTCTCGGCACATACCGTTTGACCAGGTACGGCGCCAGAAAAAAGCCGACCAGGGTATAGAAGGCCAGCGCCGCCGCTGCGATGACGACCGGCCTGGATAAGAGGACACGCTTGATGCGGGATTTCATGTCCGCCCGGGGTTCGGGTTGATGGGACGGGTTCATGGAGACCTCCTTGGCTGTTTTAAATGCGGCTGCCGGAATGCGATGGGTGTCGGGGAGTGACACGCGATACGGTCTTCGATCTTTCTATACCCGATGACGGCCCGATGTAAATAAGAGAAAAAGCTTTTACCGCTGGGGCGCGGGTTGAAATCCTGAATGCACCCGAAAAGCGGGTCGGGATCGGAAGTGGGAAGTCAGATTGATTTCATCGATACGCGGCGCAATTTTCATTGACCTGTTCAATCCATATGGTATACATCGTTATTGGTATAATTCGCATAATTAAAAGGAGGGCGTGATGAGTGACGAAGTGCCGGTCGGCTGCGCCAGACCCACCGGAGGCCCCGTCGGCGAAACCGTCGATGAGAGCCCCGAAACAAAACCCACCATCGTCAAGGAGGTTTCACCTATGATTCAAGTCGGCAAAAAAGCGCCGGATTTTGTCGCCCCGGCCTATCAGCAGGGCAAGTTCGTTTCCGTAAAACTCTCGGATTACCTGGGCAAGTGGGTGGTGCTGTGTTTCTATCCCGGGGATTTCACCTTCGTCTGAGCGACGGAGATTTCGGCAGTTGCCGAAAAATATCCCACCTTTCAGGAACTGGGCGTTGAAATTCTCTCCATGAGCATCGACAGCGTCTTCGTCCACAAGATGTGGAACGACGAGGAACTTTCGAAGATGGTCGAGGGCGGCGTGCCGTTTCCCATGATGTCGGATGCCGGCGGCAGGGTGGGAAAGACCTTCGGTGTCTTCGACGAGGCAGCCGGCGTCGAAACCCGGGGACGGTTCATCATCGACCCCGACGGGGTGATCCAGGGATTCGAGGTGCTCAATCCACCGGTGGGGCGGAACATCAGCGAGTCCATCCGCCAGCTCCAGGCCTTTCAGCATGTTCGGAACACCAAGGGCGCCGAAGTAGCGCCGTCTGGCTGGCGTCCGGGGAAAGTGACGCTCAAGCCGGGTCCCGATCTCGTCGGCAAGGTATGGACGGTATGGAAAACCGAGATGGCCTTTGATTGATCCACCTGACGCGCATCGGATTCGAGAAACGTCCGGTTCGTCCGAAAAATGATCTGCCGCGAATGCATCAACCCTGATGCATTCGCCGGTCTTCCTCTCCACCCCTTCCGTTCATCTCCCGGCTCCTCCATCCGGTCACCATCATGAAATCGAAAGTTGAGATTGCTGTTTTGATGCGCTTTTGGGTTGCCTGCGCGGAAAAGATCTGATATCTTTTTTTATAGGTGATTTGTGTCTGTGTTGTCTTGAATCCAAAAATTGACGGATGATGCGATTCTGGTCATCATCCGTGACAAACGCTCTAATTTCAGCCCACTGAATCGATCTAACGCCGTTTATGAACCTCCTCTCCAAAAACCGCCTGCTCGCGCTGACGTTTTCCGGCATCATCACGATCTCGATGATCGTGCACGCCGGTCCTGTCGCGGAAGCCCGGAAGGAAGCCGCACCTATCGCCGCCGGCGCCGAAGTCGATTATCCGCCCTTCTCCTTTGTCGACGCGGAAGGGCGGGCCACCGGCTTTTCGGTCGAATTGATGCAGGCCGCTCTCACCGCCATGGGGCGCAAGGTCGATTTCCAGACCGGGATATGGTCGGATGTCCGGAGCCGGCTGGAAAACGGCGAGATCGACGCGCTGCCGCTGATGGGGCGGACCCCGGAGCGGGAGCGCCTTTTTGACTTTACCTTCCTGTACATGACGCTCCACGGCGCCGTCGTCGTCCGGAACGACACCACCGGCATCCGGACCTTGGACGACCTTAGAGGACGGAAAGTGGCCGTCATGAAGGGCGACAATGCCGAGGAGTTCCTGCGGCGGCAGGACCGCGGCATCGACATCCTTACGACGCCGAGTTTCGAGGCCGCCCTCGCCGACCTTTCAGCAGGCCGATACGATGCGGTCGTCATTCAACGTCTGGTGGCCCTGCGTCTGATTCAGGAAACCGGTCTCGCCAATCTCAGGATCCTCAACCGTCCCATCGAAGACTTTCGGCAGGATTTCTGCTTTGCCGTCCGTGAGGGCGATCGTGAAACCCTGGCACTGCTCAACGAAGGGCTGGCCCTGGTCATGGCGGACGGGACCTACCGCCATCTCCACGCCAGATGGTTTGCCGCCCTGGAGCTCCCCTTGAATCGCCGCATCGTGATCGGCGGAGACGACAATTATCCCCCTTATGAATATCTGGATGAAAACGGCAGGCCGGCCGGCTACAACGTCGATCTCACCCGGGCCATCGCCCGGGAGTTGAGCCTCGACATCGAGATCCGGCTTGCGCCGTGGAACGACATCCGGAATGCCCTCGCCCGGGGTGAGATCGACGCCCTTCAGGGGATGTTCTACTCGCCCCGGCGGGACCTGGCCTTCGATTTCAGCCCGCCTCATATGGTCAATCACTGCGTCGCGGTGGTTCGCGCTGCCGCGGCGCCGCCCCCGACAGCCGTGGCGGACCTCGTTGGAAAGCGAGTCGTGGTGCAGGAAGGCGACATTATGCATGACTTTGTGATTGATAACGGGCTGGGAGACCAGGTGACCACCGTTCCCACCCAGGAGGATGCGCTCCGGGAGCTGGCGGAGGGGCGCCACGACTGCGCCCTGGTTTCCCGGATGACCGCCCTCTACTGGATCAAGAAGCACGACTGGCGTCATTTGAGCGTCGGCCGGCGCCCGCTGTTTTCCGCCGGATACGCTTATGCCGTTCCGCAGCACCAGAGGCCCCTTCTGGCGGAGCTGAGCGAAGGGTTGAAAATGATCGAGGATTCCGGAGAGTACCGCCGCATCTTCACGCGATGGATGGGTGTGTATGAAGCGCCGACATCCCGCTTCGGCGTTTTCATCCGATATGCCGGCATGGCCGCCGTGCCGCTGCTCCTGATCCTTTTGGCGTTTTTCCTCTGGACCTGGTCCCTCCGAAAGCAGGTGGCATTGAAGACCATGCACCTCGAAAAGAGCGAGAAACGGTTCCGACGCGCCATCGAGGAGGCCCCGTTTCCCATCATGATTCACGCCGAGGACGGCGAAGTGATGACCCTCAGCCGCACATGGAAAGAAATTTCCGGGTATACCGGCGAAGCGGCGGGCACCATCGACGAATGGACGTCATTGGCCCACGGGGACCGGAAAGTGGAAGCCCGCGCGGTTTTCAGCAGGATTTACCGCCCGAACGACCCTCATGACGACATCTCGTTCGAGATCGTCTGCCGCGACGGTTCCGTCCGGATATGGAATTTCAGTTCGACGTCCCTGGGAAAACTTCCCGACGGTCGCGGAATCGCCATCACCATGGCCGCCGACATCACCGATCTCAAAGGCGCCCATGAGCGCATCCAGCATCTCAATCATGTACTCAGGGCGATCCGGGACGTTAACCAACTCATCATCAGGGAACGGGATCCCGCAGCGTTGATCCGCGAAGGCTGCCGGCTTCTGGTGGACCATCGCGGCTATGATTCCGCCCTGATCGTTCTCGGCGACGAGAATGGCCGTCCCGTTTCCTGGTCCGGAAACGGCATGGCGTTTACATCGGAGACGTTGACCCGGATGCTCGAAAGCGGTCAACTGCCCAACTGCTGCGCTGTCGCCCGTTTGACGGACAACGTCCTGGTGATCGACGACCGGGAAGGGGTGTGTGAGGCATGTCCCGTAAATGGCGTGCAGAACGGCTCGGAACGCCAGTCCCTTTGCGCACAGCTGCGTTACGAAGAGCGTGTTTTCGGGTATATCGTCGTCGCCGTAAGGCAGGGCCTGATCGTGGATGATGAAGAGCTGGGCCTGTTTACGGAAATCGCCGGGGATCTGGCCTACGCCCTTCACGGCCTGCACACGAATGACGCTCACAAAAAGGCCAACAACGAGCGCATGTCACTGGAAAAACAACTGCTCCAGGCCCAAAAACTGGAATCCATCGGTCGGTTGGCCGGAGGGGTGGCCCACGATTACAACAACATGCTGAGCGTCATTATGGGCTACACGGAGATGGCGATCGAAAAAACCTCGCCGTCCGCCCCGATCAGATACGATCTCAACGAAATTCTGGCGGCGGCGCACCGTTCGGCGAACATTACCCGGCAGCTGCTGACCTTTGCCCGCCGAGAAACCATAGCTCCCAGAGTGCTTGATTTGAACGCCGCCGTAAAAAACACGCTCAATATGCTTCGCCGCCTCATTGGTGAGGATGTGGCGTTGATCTGGCGTCCGAGGACCCGGCTGTGGCCGGTCAAAATCGATCCGACCCAGGTCGACCAGATCCTGGCCAATCTCTGCATCAACGCCCGGGATGCCATTACCGATGTGGGCAGGATCATCATCGAAACGGACTGCGTGACCCTCGGCGAGACATACGTCGGTCGCCATCTGGACGTTCTCCCCGGCGAATATGTGGTGCTGTCGGTGACGGACACGGGGTGCGGTATGGATCGGGAGACCGCGGAGCACATTTTCGAGCCGTTTTTCACGACCAAGAATCCGGGGACGGGCACCGGTCTGGGATTGGCCACCGTCTATGGCATCGTCAAGCAGAACAGAGGGATCGTGAACGTCTACAGCGAACCGGGTCGGGGGTCCACCTTCAGGATCTATCTGCCGCGATTCGATAAACCCAAGGCCGAGAAGGTCAGGGCCGCCGCCGAAGAGATTCAAAAAGGGCGGGGCGAATGGGTCCTGCTTGTGGAGGACGAAGCGTCGATCCTGAAGCTGATGGAAACAATGCTGCATGACCTCGATTACAAGGTATTGCCGGCCAAAAGTCCTGCCGAGGCCCTGGATCTCGCGGCCACGACATTGCATCCCATCACCTTCCTGATTACCGACGTGGTCATGCCCGAAATGAACGGACGGGAGTTGGCCGAAAAACTCCGGCGCCGCCGTCCCTCCCTCCGCTGCCTTTTCATGTCGGGCTATACAGACACCGCCATCGCCCACCACGGCGTGTTGATGCCGGGCGTGAACTTCATTCAGAAACCCTTCTCCATCAAAGATCTCTCCAACAAGATTCGGACTATTCTGGAGGCTGAAGGCTGAAGACTGAAGGCTGAAGGGGTGCGTCTGTGACGAACGGGGCTCTTATTCCGCTTCAGCAGTCGAAGGTTATAGACTACAGCCGGTAGTCTAAAGGGGTGTGCCTACGGTGAACAGAACATGTAACCCTCCTTCAGCCTTCAGCCTTCAGTCTTCAGCCTCTCTTCTCAGTCTTCAGCCCCCGCAACATTTTATAATTTTTTCTATAAGTTTTAACTCGCTTCATATCTTTTGATTACAAATAGTTAATTCAATTTCCGGGCTCTGCGGCGCTAAAAACCCCGTGTTTTTGTTTGACAGGGGTGATGTGCGGGGCTATACGTCTCAAACGTATCATTGGTTGAAATTGTATCAGGGCGCGTTCATCCCGCTCCGTCTTCAGGAACGGAGGAGATGTTACAGAGAAGGAACGGTTTTCCATGGCGCTTGAAAAAGATATCCTCACCGTCTCGGAAGCGGCAAGGATGTGCAGTGTAACCCGGGCGACGGTCTGGCGGTGGATCAAGGCGGGCAGGCTGCGGTCGGCCGCAACCGCGGGTGGACACCACAGGATCCATCTGGATGATCTGCAGGATCTCAGAAGAAAAAACGACATGGAGATCCGAATCCGTTACGGCCGGGCTGAAAGGCGGATTCTCATCGTGGATGACGATCCCGGTGTCCGAAAGGTTCTGACAAGGACGCTCTCCAGGGAGGGTTACACCGTTGCATGGGCTTCGGACGGTTTCGAGGCGGGCCTCCAGACCATCAGATTCAAACCGGATCTCATCATCCTCGATCTATTCATGCCGCGCGTCGACGGCTTCGAAGTCTGCCGTCGCATCAAGAGCGACAAGGAGACCGCCCATATCAGGATCATCGCCGTGTCGGGTTTCGCCGACCGGGAGAATCGGCAACGGATTCTCGACTACGGTGCGGATCGCTTCATGCCAAAACCCATCGATATCAGATCGATCCGAAAAGGAATTTCAGATCTTTTGAAATAACGTGAAGCCCACACGAAATATTTTCCGGGAAAGCATCATGACAGAACAGCAGGATTCCACACACACAAACCTTCTCCTGATTCGGAACGGCCTCGACATCCCAGACCGGGAAACAGATCGCACCGGAAATCGCGCCCGGCTGCTGAGAGCGACGCTGGATGCATTGACCGCCCATGTCGCCGTTCTCGATGAAACCGGTATGATCCTTACGGTCAACAAAGCGTGGCGGGATTTCGCCGCTGCCGCCGATGCCAAACCCGAAGCCGTGTCTGAAGGGGTCGACTACCTCGGCGTATGCGATTCGGCAACAGGCGATGACGCCCCTCTGGCCAGGGCTTTCGGTGCGGCCGTCAGAGACGTCATCCACGGTCGAAGCGACTATTTCGAGATGGAATACCCCTGCCACGACGACCGGGAAAAACGCTGGTTTGTAGGCCGGGTGACGCCGTTGCCGGGGTATTCTCCCCCGCGAAAGGTCGTCACCTCTCATCTGAACATCACGGATCGGGTGGTGATGGAAAAGGAAAGGGATCGGCTCGAGGAACAGCTCAGGAACGCCCAGAAGCTGGAGGCCGTCGGCACCCTGGCCGGCGGGATCGCTCATGACTTCAACAACATCCTCTCTGCCGTCATCGGGTATACCGATCTCCTCCTCGAGGAGGCCGACGCCTATCCGGCGATCCGGGACGACCTGGAAGAAATCGCCAGGGCCGGGATGCGCGCGAGGGACCTCGTGGCCCAACTGTTGTCGTTCAGTCGTCAGGCCAGAACCGAGACCGGTCCGGTGCAGATATATCTGCTGGTCAAGGAGGCCCTCAAGATGTTGCGCTCGGCCCTGCCCAGCAACATCGAGATCGTACAGGAGATCCAATCCTTCGCCGAGATAACGGCCGATCCGGGACAGATCCATCAACTCCTCATGAATCTTTGCACCAACGCCTACCAGGCCATGCGCGAGGACGGCGGCGTCCTGACCGTCCGGCTGGAGGATGTCGAGGTGGATGCGTCCCACACGTTGGCCTTTCCGGATCTGGCGCCGGGTCCTTATCAACGCCTGACGGTATCGGATACGGGTGTCGGCATGGACGAGGCGACCCGACGCCGCATCTTCGATCCTTATTTCACCACGAGAGAAAAAGGGGAGGGTTCGGGACTGGGCCTTTCCGTGGTTCACGGAATCGTCAGGACCTATGGGGGCGGCATTACGGTTGACAGTCGACCCGGGAAAGGCAGCACATTCACGATTCTGCTGCCCGCGATAAAAGCCCGGGAAACAGCCGTTGACCCGGTGGCCGAAACAGTGCCGTTTCCGGTAAATGAACGGATTCTGTTTGTGGACGACGAACCCCAGATGCTGCGAATGGCCCGACAGATGCTTCAGAAGACCGGATACCGGATCGACACGTTGGACAGCAGCCTGAAGGCCCTCGAACAATTCAAAGCCGATCCGGACGGGTACGACATCGTGATCTCCGACATGACCATGCCCGGCCTCACCGGAGACCGGCTGGCCGTTGAAATTCTCAAAATCCGGCCGGATCTGCCGATGATCCTCTGCACCGGATTCAGCGAACGCATCGACGAGGACCGGGCCGCGGCCATCGGGGTGCGGAAACTGGTGATGAAGCCCTTTGTCCGCGCCGAACTGGTTCGCGCCGTCCAGGACGCCCTGGCCGGGTCGAAGGGCACCGACGGTCCGGTTTCAGGGGCATCGACACGATCGGCAGGCGAGCCGTGATCGCACATGTCGATCCGGCCGGCGGCGTTGCCCGATGGGGCGATACCATGGAAACGGTTCAGCGGATATTGGTGGTGGACGACGATCCCGTGGTTCTGAAGCTGATCTCGAGCATTCTGGGGAAATCCTACGATACGGACGTCGCGGAGAGCGCCGCGGCGGCAAAGGACCTTCTTGCGGCCTGCGCCTACAGCCTCATGCTCACCGACATTCAGATGCCCGGCGAGACCGGAGAGGCGCTGATCCGGTTTGTCAGGACCGCATTTCCCCAAACCGCCGTCGTAGTGGTCTCCTGCGTGAGTGAAACCCGGGAGGCGAAGCACCTGATCGAGCTCGGGGTCTACGGCTATATCGTCAAACCCTTCACGACCCATCAGATCCTCATCGCCACGGAGAACGCCCTTAAGCGACGAGAGCTGGAGATGCGGCGGGAGCTGGACCGAAAGACGCTGGAGACGGCCGTCAACGCCAAGACGGCGGCATTGGCAACCGCGCTGAACGACCTGAAGCAGGCCAACCAGGAAATGGTCGAGCTGGTATCGGGCATTACCTCCATCTTCATCGGTCTTTCACCCGCCATGACCGTCATGCAATGGAACAAGACCGCCGAAAAGGTCTTCAATATCCCGGCCGCCAGGGTCCTGAACAGGTCGTTCTGGGATGCGCCGATTTCATGGGATTGGGATCCGCTCCGGCAAGCGGTGGAGCGGTGCACGACGTCCCGCCTTCCCGTCGATCTGAACGATCTGGTCATCCGGCGGCCGGACGGCGGGAACGGTTTCGTGGGACTTCGGATGACGGCCATTGAATCCGACCCAGAAAAGCCGACAGGAATTCTGGTGATGGGGGCGGACATCACCGAGCGGAAGATTCTGGAAGCGCAGCTGACCCAGGCGCAAAAAATGGAAGGCATCGGTCAGCTCGCCGCGGGCATCGCCCATGAAATCAACACCCCCATTCAGTATGTGGGAGACAATGTCCGGTTCATGAAGGATGCCTTCGAAATTTTTCTCGATGTCATTCAGGCATACGAAAAACACAACGCTTCGGATATGAGAGCCAACCGGTTCGACGCCGCCTCGGCCGGCGCGGGGCGGGTGACCGCGGCGTCGGAGCTCGAATATCTGGTCGAGGAGGTGCCCAGGGCGATCGAACAGACCCTGGAAGGCATCAGCCGCATCAGCAGGATCGTGCGATCCATGAAGGCGTTTTCTCATCCGGGTGCCGAGGAAAAAATCGCCGTGGACATCAACAGGGCCCTCGAGAGCACCGTCTCCGTCTCCAGGAACGAATGGAAATACGTGGCGGAAATAGAAACGGACTTCGATCCGACGCTGCCTCTGGTGTCCTGTTTCCCCGGTGAACTCAACCAGGTCTTCCTGAACATCATCGTCAATGCGGCTCACGCCGTCGAAGCGTTCCGCGGCACCTCGAATGACGAAAAAGGATGCATCCGGATCACCACCCTCAACCAGGGCGACGCGGTCGAAATCCGCATCGGCGATACGGGCGGCGGTGTTCCCGAAGCGATACGGCATCGCATTTTCGAGCCCTTTTTCACCACCAAGGAAGTGGGCAAGGGGACGGGGCAGGGGTTGGCCATCGCCTATCGCATCGTGACGAAAAAGCATCAGGGCACGATCCGGCTCGAAACGGAAAACGGCAAAGGATCGGTTTTCGTCATCCGGATTCCCTATGGGAACCAGAGCCGGTGAAAGATCGCTCATGGACCGGAAAATGCGAATCCTCTTCAGAATGACGGAAAGACCGTGCCCGAGGGTTTCCGGCGCGGGCCGTATCCTCCCGGCACCGGCCCATGAAAGTCGAAATCGAGTTATTCAATCGTGGGAGATACCATATGAATCCTTTTACCATCGGACACCTGTCGTCGCAGCGCCTCCCGGACGCCGTCCGAAATGTCGTCCGGAACCTTAAGGGGCTTCCGCTCGACGTGGCGGCGAAGCCCATTCCCCTCGAAATCGAAAACGAGGATTTATCCCAATATGACTGCCTGTTTTTCCGGGGGGACACCCCCCAATGGGAATGGATCGAGACACTGATGCGGCTGAAACGGATCGTTCCCCGGATCCCGGTCATCGTCCAGGTGCCGCAGGGGAGCATTCAGGAGGGTTGGGCGGTGATGCGGACGGTGCCTGCCGTCATTCTCATGGACAGTCCCGATGCACTCGGCGGCATCCTCGGCAGGGTCGTCGCATCCAGTCGAAAACTCCGCAAGCAGGTGCTTTTCGTCGATGACGACGATCTTTTTCTGAAGCTCTACAGTCATGCCTTCGCGAAAACTCCCTGGCGGATTTTCACGGCTGCCGATGCGGCGTCCGCGTTGGAGGTGTTATCCGGTAAAGCCGTTGATCTTGTGGTTACCGACATCAAAATGCCCGGTATTCACGGCCTCAAGCTGATCGAAGAGATCCGGAAAATCGGTCGCTGGATTCCCGTCATCGTCTGCTCCGCATACAAGGGCTTGAAGGCGGAGTCGGACATGTATTTTTATCATGTATCCGCTTTCCTGAGCAAACCTTTCGATATCAAGG
>NZ_JBFXGG010000084.1:0-12908 GCF_050178255.1 Desulfococcus sp.
TGCCCGTCCCGTCGGCATTGCTCTCGATGTCGATGTTTGCCGACACCTCCCGGCCCAACAGCTTTCCGTTTTTACGGATATTGTAGGCGCCCTTGGGGATGCGCTCCAGGTCCGCGACCGCTTTCAGTAATTCCTTATCTAAAGCATCTAACATCGTTCTCTCCTTCGCAGACATCACCAAAACTGCAAACGCTCAGGTCCTCCAGTATGGGGCGCGCCCCGGCCAGGTCACCGGTGTAGGCGAGCCGGCCGCCTCGGATCATGAGGATCTCGTCGGCTGCTTCCAGAAACGCACGATTGTGGCTGACGACGATGGTCGTGGTGCCTTTTTCGGTCTGTTCCCGTTTGAGAACCTCCACCATGGGGCCTATGGTCCACAGGTCGATGCCCGTATCCGGTTCGTCGTAGATGGCCACCTTCGGGTTTCGTGCGATGATGGTGGCCAGTTCGATCTTTTTGATCTCGCCGCCCGAAAGCTTGGCGTCTACAGGCTTGTCGAGAAAATCGAGGGAACAGATGCCGACCCTGGCGATAATTCTGGCCAGAGCGGTCTCGTCTTCGGTGCCGGCGGCGATGGCCAGGAGGTCCCGGAAGGTCGTGCCCTTGAACCGGGCGGAATGCTGAAATCCATAGGCGATGCCGGCTTTGGCCCGATCGGTGATGGAAAGAGCGGTGATGTCCTCTCCGTTCAGGAGGATCGATCCCGAGGTGACGGGATTAATCCCCATGATGAGCTTGGACAGCGTGGTCTTCCCGCCGCCGTTGGGACCGGTGATGCCGTAAAATTTGCCGCGTTCAAACCTGAAGCTCACATCGTTGATGATGGTCTTGGAGGCGCCTCCGCCGGCGATCGATGTATCCGCCGGAACGGAGAACCGAACGTTTTTGAGTTCAATCATGACAGTCCTCGGTTGGAATATACGTAAAAATTTCGTCTAATATTGGTATCTATCGGGCTGATTGTCAAGCTGTGTCGAGGCCTTTCCGGCTGTTTTTACGAAAATCGAGCTGTCAACCGTCGAAAAGGTCCATCTGAATCGGATCATTGGGAGGGTCCGGGGGAGGCTCCGGATGGTCGGCATAGGCGATCGTCGCGGTGTTGTCGTTCAGAACCCGGCCGGTTTCCAGGGGGTTGATGAGAAGATCGACCTCCTGGCGTGTCGCGACGGGAAATTCGTAATGGATATTCCGGTGCTTGAGGGGCTTTTGGACCGCTTCCCGTTCCCGGACAAAGACGCGGTGCCGACGGAGCCGCTCCTGAATGCGGCTGTTGGCGAAGGGGACGATGTCCCGTATCCGATCCAGAATGGCGTCGCGAAGCGCCGCATCCTGTTCGTAGCCGATGCTGTTTCGGCCGGCCGCCATGGCCGCCGCCGTCGTGGTGCCTGTGCCCAGAAACGGATCCAGCACCACATCCCCCTTTACGGATAACATGTGAATCAACCGGTAGGGCAACTCGAAGGGAAAGGCGCCGCTGCGGTGTCTGGTTTTGGGGGCGGTCATTTTCTGGACGGTTCCCCTGAGATCCGTCCAGACGTCCGAAAACCAGTTGTTCCGCTCCTCCCAGAAATAGGCGCTCTCCCGTCGCATCCGCTTTTCCTCGGGCGACTTGAAATCCCTTTTCCCGCCTTTCCGGAAGATCAGGATATATTCGTGCTCGAGGGTCACATAGGCCCCCGGCGGCATCATGCCCGATCCCATGAATTTGTTGGGGGCGTTGGTCGCCTTTCGCCATAGTATTGCCGGCAGGGGGGAAAGCCCCAGGGCCGACAGGCGATGAAGGACACGGGCATGGTTGGGGTACAGCCTGAAATCGCCGTTTACGGTTCGGACGGCGTCCCCGATGTTGATGCACGCAATGCCGCCGGGCATGAGGACGCGCAGGCATTCCCGCCAGATCGGATCGAGGGCCTGGTGCATGAGTTCGAAGGCCGCGGCGCCGCGATCGTTTGCGAGGGCATCCGCTATTTCAGTGCGGCCGCGGGCGAACATCTCGTCCCACATCCGGACCATGGGGTAGGGCGGCGACGTGACGATCAGCGCAACGCTTTCCGATGAGACGTGGGTCATGCTCTCGGCGGTGCAAAAGTAAAAATGGTGCTGGGTTTTCATTGGACGATTCCTCAGGGCTCGACGTGATTTTGTTGAATTTTGCGAGATCTGTTATCATGATACGGTCCTTTGGAAAACCCCTGTTGCATCGGGTCCGGGTCTTGCCCTCGGAGGAGGGGGCATCTGGAAAATCCCCTTGATTTAGACGGGTGAAGAGCTTATGGTAACGTCATTTTACCGTGGATGAACCTAAGGGCCGCGACGGGCGGAGCCGTCCGTCGGGTCATGGAACGGCAAGGACGATGACAAACGAATTCTGGCGCTGGTGGCAGCACATCCCCGAACGGCTGGATCCCGTCATGATCGAGATCGGGGTCTTCAAGCTCCAATATTACGGCATGATGTATCTGGTGGCCTTCGGCCTGACCTATTTCCTGGTCCGCTATCGGATCCGGCACGAGAAGGGATTCAACTTGACCGAGGCCCAGGTGGAGTCTCTCACCACGGCCATGATTATCGGCGTGATTCTGGGGGGGCGCCTCGGGTATGTGTTCTTTTACAATCTGCCCTATTACGCGCAACACCCCCTCGAGATTTTCCTTCCCTTCAGCTTCGAGGGCGGGATCCGTTTTACCGGCATCTCCGGTATGTCCTACCATGGAGGGCTCATCGGCGTGATCGTCGCGACAATGCTCTACGGACGCCGAAACCGGATCGCCTTTACGGAGATCGCCGACCTCTACGCCCCGGCCGTCCCCCTGGGATACACCTTCGGCCGCATCGGCAATTTCATCAACGGCGAGCTTTACGGCCGGGTAACGGAGCTGCCCGTCGGCATGTATTTCCCATCGGCCCCGACGCCCGAACGCCGTCATCCGTCCCAGCTCTACGAGGCCTTTTTCGAAGGGATCTTCTGCTTCATGCTGCTGTGGTTCCTTCGTCGGCGCGTCCGAACCCGGGGGGCCATGCTGGCCCTCTATCTGATCAGCTACGGCACGGTTCGGTTTTTCATCGAGTTTTTCCGGGAACCGGACGCGCATCTGGGCTTTGTGCTGTTCCGGTTTTCAACAGGCCAACTCCTCTGCGGCCTGATGGTGCTTTTCGGGATCGGATTTTACCTGTTCAGGCGTTCCATGTTCAAGAATGCATCAAATTTTTCGGGGTAATCTATGAAACTCTATCTGTACAATACGCTGACGCGGAAGAAGGAAGAATTCCAACCCCTCTTTCCCGACTACGTCGGTCTGTATACCTGTGGCCCGACGGTCTACAATCATGCTCATATCGGCAATCTGCGGACCTATATATTCGAGGACGTGCTCAAACGAACCCTCAGGTTCAACGGCTTTACGGTGCGGCACGTCATGAACATCACGGATGTGGGACATCTTACCGGCGATCGGGACATGGGGGAGGACAAACTGGAAAGAGGGGCCGCACGGGAAGGCCGGAGCGCCTGGGACATCGCGGAGATGTATACCCGGGCGTTCAAGGAAGACATGGCGCGGCTCAATCTTCTGCCGCCGGACATCTGGTGCAAGGCGACGGAAACGATCCCCGAACAGATCGCCCTCATCGAGACCCTGGCGGCCAAAGGATATACCTATACCACCAGCGACGGGATTTATTTCGACACCTCGCGATTCAAGGATTACACCAAACTTTCCCACCAGAACCTGGAGGCGCTCCAGGAAGGCGCACGGGTGGAGCGGAACCCCGAAAAGCGAAATCCCACCGATTTCGCCCTGTGGAAATTCTCTCCCAGGGATGAGCAGCGGCAGATGGAATGGCCGTCGCCGTGGGGCGTCGGGTTTCCGGGATGGCACATCGAGTGTTCAGCCATGAGCATGAAATTTTTAGGGGACCACCTCGACATTCACTGCGGCGGCACCGATCACATCGACGTCCACCACACCAACGAAATCGCCCAGTCGGAGGCGGCCACGGGAAAGCCGTTTTTTCGGTTCTGGGTGCACGGGGCGTTCCTCAACATTGCCGGCGGGAAGAAGATGGCCAAGAGCGCAGGCAATTTCCTGACCCTCCAGCACACCTTTATCGACCGGGGCATCGACCCTCTGGCCTACCGGTATGCCGCATTCCAGACCCATTATCGGAATCCCATGGAGTACAGCGACGAAACGGTCCAGGCCGCCGTGAACGGTCTCGATCATCTTCGGAACCAGGTCCGGCACATCAAGGATGCCTGCGCCGGATCGCCCGCCGATATCCCCGCCCATGCAGCGGATGAGGCCAGGACACGGTTCCTGGCGGCGCTGAACGACGATCTCAACATGCCCAGGGCCATGGCGGTGGTACAGGAGATCCTGAAATCCGACATGCCGCCGACATGGAAGCTCGCCCTGGTCCTTGAACTGGATGCCGTTCTGGGGTTCGGTCTCGATCGGGTGGGGGAGGCACAGCCCCTGCCTGCGGATATCCGGGAAAAGGCGGCCGCCAGGGAAGCGGCGCGGCGGGAAAGGAACTGGGCTCTGTCCGACCAGCTGCGTGACGAAATCCAGGCCCTGGGCTATGTGGTTCAGGATGGAAAGGACGGCATGAAGGTGTTTCCGAAGTGACGCAGACGGGAAAAGGACAGCGGTAATCCTCGGGAACCACCGCTGTGTTTTTCCGTCCGATGCGACAAGCGGTCAACCGCTTCTCGCCTCCCGTTTTTTCTTTTCGCGCTCGTGGCGCTCCTGGGCCTCCAGGGAAAGGGTGGCGATGGGCCGGGCCAACAGACGACGGATACCGATCTCCTCTTCGGTTTCCTCGCAGTATCCATAGGTCCCGTTGCTGATGCGCTCGAGGGCCCTTTCGATCTTCTTGATGAGCTTCCGGTACCGGTCGCGGGTTCTCAGCTCGAAGGCCGTGGCGGATTCGTTGGTGCCCTGGTCGACGGCTTCGATGTCCCGCTCCTTGTCTTCCTTCAGCTTGTTCAGCGTTTTTTCCGATTCGGCCAACAGGTTTTCCCGCCAGGCAATCAGCTGCCTTCGGAAATACTCAATCTGTCGCGGATTCATGTACGGTTCGTCGTCGGTGGGGATGTAATCTTCAGGCAGATCAACGGACATGGCAACCTCCTCGTGTTTTGATGAAACCAACACGATGTCAATGATAATACAGGGTCTTGATGAAGGAAAGTGCGCTTGACGATCCTGCCCGGATCAATCGACCCGCACGATGCCTTCATTGAATGTCGTCAGCGGCATCAAACCGTCCGGGGTGACGATGTGGGTGTTCTCTGTGCCCACCACGCCCTTGCCGGGAAAGATGAGCTTGGGCTCCAGTGCGATGCACATCCCCTCCGCTATAGGGGTTTTCCGGCCTTTGGCGATGAAGGGATATTCATCCAGTTCCAGGCCCGTGCCGTGACCGATAAAACGGACGCGCCCCGGGCCTGCGCCCATGAAATGATCGGCATATCCCAATTCCGCCGCCCGCGCCACGGCCATGTCGTAGAGTTCGCCGACGCTTGCGCCTGGCCTGGCGGCTTTCTGGATGAGGGATTGAATCTCGATCATGGCTTCCTGGGCCCTGAGCCACTCGTCGGAAATCGCGCCGACGGCGAAAATTCGTGTCTGGTCCGATATATAGCCTTGATAGACAAAGGGGTAGTCCACCATAATCGGCTCATTGCGGCCGACGGGCCGGAATCCCGCGCTCTGGCCCACGGCCGGTCCGGTGCCCTCACCGCCGGTGGGAGAAGCGAGAAAGCTGGGCACGGCCGCGGAGGGGCCTGCCATGAGATGCCCGAAAAACATCTCGCTCCCCCACAGTCGCATGCGCACCGTTCCCTGGTGGCCCAGCTTCCGTGCCCGGGCCTCGACAAGCCCGGCCAGTTCCACCTCCGGGATCCCCTCCCGGATCATGCTTGGAATCCCCGCATAGAGTTCGTCGGCTTTTCTGCCGGCTTCGCGGAGAATCCCGATCTCGTAAGGCGATTTGATCATTCGGGTCAATCGGATGAAATGGGACACATCCAGGATCACGGATCCGTCAAAAATACGCTGATAGTCCAGATAGAGGTTCGCCGACAGCACATCCAGCTCCATCCCCAACGTCTTCGGGGTGGGATATGCGTTTCGTTTCAGGATCTCGGGGATCTGCCGGGCGCTTTTGAGGGGAACGATGTCGCCGACGGATGATTCCGCCGCCGCCCGCTCCAGTGCTTTTCGGGCCATCAACAGCGGTTTTCCCTCTCGGGGGATATAGAGATGGGCATCCTGAACGGTTCCGGAAAAATAATAGAGATCCGCCTTCTGGACGATCAAGGCGGCGTCCGCGCCGGCATCCCCGAGTTGGGATTGCAGGCGGTCGATGCGCTGTTTGATTTCGGCTTCCGGAACCTTTCCGTCTGATCTGTACATGACGATCCTCATGGCTGTTCGCGCAACGAACCCTTCCGTTGATTGTCTTAACTATTTATTTTCTAAAGATTTCTGAATTTTGAAGATATGGTGTATATCATCTTTTCCATGGACCTGCAAGCAAAGAAGCACCCCGGGTTTTCATTGGAATCATTGGTGATATGGGGTTGGGGGGTGGGGTAGGAAAGATAGGGGTATACGGGAGGGGAGTTGAGATGTTATAGGAAAAAAGTGATTAAGTGATTAAGTGATTACGTGATTACGTGATTACGTGGTTACGTGGTTATGTGGTTAGGGGTTAGGGGTTAGGGAGTTTAGGGATAATTTGACTTTCGGCTGTAGTTATGATGACTGGGTAGCGGCTGAGCGCTGAAAGGGGATAAAGGCTCCGTTCGTCCTTGACGCACCCCTTCAGTCTTCAGCCTTCAGTCTTCAGCCTTCTCTTGACTGAAACGGTTTATGAAGGGCAGGTGGTGATGAAGAAGACGATGACAGGGTTTGTTCTGGGTGCGGCAATTGCCGTGTTGTTTGGGGTTGGGAGTTTTTGGCCGGCCGGGGCGTGTGCCGCGGATATTCGATCCAGGACCTTCACGGACGAGGAGATTTCGGCCATGAAAGTGCAAAAGGCGGTCATCCAGACCCGCTTCGGCGACATCTTCCTGAAGTTCTTTCCCGATGTCGCGCCCAATCATGTCCACAATTTCATCGAGCTGGCCCGGAAAGGCTTTTATGACGGCACAACCTTCCACCGGGTCATCCCGGGCTTCATGATCCAGGGAGGAGATCCCAATTCCCGGGACGCGGACCGGATGCGGCACGGCACCGGAGGCCCAGGCCACCAGCTCAAGGCCGAGTTCAACAGCCGGCCCCACAAGCGGGGAACCCTCTCCATGGCCAGGTCCCGGCATCCCGACAGTGCCGGATCCCAGTTTTTCATCTGCGTGGCGGAAGCCCCCTCCCTTGACGGCCAATACACGGTTTTCGGAGAGGTGGCGGAGGGGATGGCCGTAGTGGACGCCATTGTCTCGGAGGAGCGGGACTCCCGGGACAATCCTCTGAAGCCCATTGAGATGACGGTGAAAATAGAAAAGGCTGAAGACTGAAGGCTGAAGACTGAAGGGATAGGTTGGGGTTATGATCGTTGATGGGAGGGGAAGAAAAAAATGAAAACCAGTCCTCAATTGATACAGACGCCGGCCCCTGGATTGCGGATGGTCCGGTTTCGCGGAGATACCGTCACCATTGCCCTGGAGGCGCCCCCGGCGTGGCGTGGCGGCGCCTGGCTGCGGACCAATATCGGCCGGGTTGCGGTCGCCCGCCGGGAAATTATCCGGGAGGTGGTTCGTGACGAGTCGCCTCTGAATCGTGACTGGTTCGACATCCCCATGCGAAAAACAACGGCCTCCCGGTTCGAGGTGCGGATTCCCCTGGCCGAGGTCGGGCATTTCCAGGCCAAGGCCTATTATCTCCCGGAGGGTGAACCCGACCCCGTCTGGCCCGAGGGGGACAACACGGTCTTCAATGTGGCGCCTGCCGACTGCTGCTGCGGGAACATCATTTACAATGCCTTTGTCCGCCAGTTCGGTCCCAACAAGATCAAGCGTCTTGAAATGGACCCTGAAACAGCCGACTGCGTCCAACGGTTGGACGGGGACGGCTACACCGTTATTCCCAAATCCGGCACCTTCAGGGACCTGATCCGGGAGCTCGATTTCATCATGGGCGAGCTGGGCTGCCGCTACATCCAACTGCTTCCCATTCACCCCACCCCCACAACCTATGCCCGCATGGGCCGGTTCGGGAGTCCCTATGCGGCCCTCAGCTTCACGGAGGTCGATCCGGCCCTGGCGGAGTTCGACCCCCGGGCCACGCCACTGGAGCAGTTCGCCGAACTGGTGGATGCCGTCCACGCCCGGGGCGGCCGGCTCCTCATGGACATCGCCATCAATCACACCGGGTGGGCCGCCGCCCTGCATGAAACCCATCCCCAGTGGCTTTGCCGCGACGAGCACGGCCGGATCGAGATGCCCGGGGCCTGGGGGGTGACCTGGGCGGATCTCACGAAGCTGGACTACAGCCACCGGGATCTCTGGGTCTACATGGCCGACGTGTTTCTCACCTGGTGCCGCCGGGGTGTTGACGGGTTCCGCTGCGACGCGGGCTACATGATCCCCGTATCGGCATGGCGATTCATGACGGCGCGTGTCCGGGAGGAATACCCGGATACCATCTTTTTCCTGGAGGGACTCGGCGGCAAGATCACGGTGACGCGGGACCTTTTGAATCGCGCCAACCTCGATTGGGCCTATTCCGAGCTGTTTCAAAACTACGACCGGGGGCAGATCGAATGGTATCTCAGTCAGGCCTGGGAGATTCAGCAACAGGACGGTCTGCTGATCCATTTCGCTGAAACCCACGACAACAACCGGCTGGCGGCCCGCTCCACCACCTGGGCCATGATGCGGACGGCACTTTGCGCCCTCTTTTCCCAGAACGGAGGCTTCGCCTTTGCCAACGGGGTGGAGTGGTTCGCCCGCGAGAAAATCATGGTCCACGAAGCCCCGTCTCTCAACTGGGGCGCCGCGGAAAACCAGGTTCGGCACATCCGGCGGCTCACCGCGCTTTTGAAGAACCATCCGGCGTTCCACGACCAGGTGGCGGTTCGGATGATCCAGAAAGGGGCGGCCAACGCCCTGGCGCTGCTGCGGCATCATCCGCCCACGGACCGGCGCCTGATCGTGTTGGTCAACCTGGATGACGGACAATCCGCCGATCTGGCCTGGGAACGGCAAACCGAGATGGGGGACGATCTCCGGGATCTCTTGTCCGGCCGACGGATCGACGTGAGGACCGAAGGTGCCACCCAGGCGCTGACCCTGGCGCCGGGGCAGGTCCTGTGCCTGAGCGACGGCGCTTCGGGTATGTGGATGGAGGACATCCCCCTCATCCCGGACCGGGTCTGGGAGCAGCGACTTCGTGCCAAGGCCCTGGACGTCCACCGGTTTTACCACGGCATCGGAGACATGGGCGATATGGACCTTGCCGCGGCCGCAAAACAGCTCGAGGCCGATCCGGTCGAATTCTGCCGTTCCATGAATCCCGACGGCGAAGAGGCCCGGGTGATCCCGTGGCACTGGCCCGAGGATCTCCGCCGGACCGTCATGCTGCCGCCGGGTCATTTTCTCCTGGTGACGGCGGATGTCCCCTTCCGGGGCGCCCTGATCGATCGGGAACGGACCGGAGAGGAGCGGGTCCTCTCCCAGGAGGAGGGGATGCCCTGCGGATCGTTTTTCGCTGAAGGCCGCAAAACCTGGTTTGCCCTGTTTTCTCACCCGGGACTCCCGGAACGTCATCGGCCGGTGGTGTTGCGGATGGCCATATACGAGCCCTCCGGAGCCGTCCACCGGGACGCGCCGCTGCTGGTTCTCGCCAGGCCCGGGTCTGCCGGGGTTCAGCGGGTGTTCCGGCGCAGGGAACTCCTGGCCCGGCCCTTGCTGTTTCTGGGGACCAACGGCCGCGGCGCCATGCTTCGGGCCCACGCCGCCTGGGGGAAGCTTGCGAGCCGATACGACGCCCTCCTGGCCGGGAACCTCAATCCGCTCTATCCCGAGGACCGATGGGTCATGTTCACCCGGTGCCGGGCCTGGGTCCTCTACCAGGGGTTTTCCTACGAGATCGGGCTCGACTGCCTCGACGCGGTTGTGGCGGCGCCGGGCGAAGCCGCCTGCTGGCGCTACCACATTCCCACCGGCCAGGGGGAGGATATCGCCCTTTCCATTGCGCTCCGGATGATCCCGGGGGAGAATGCCGTTCACCTCTCTCTTTTCCGGCATCCGAGCGCAGGGATCCGGGGGCGGCTTCCGGACGATCGTTTGGTGGACATCGTGCTCAGGCCCGACATCGAGGACCGTAATTTTCACGAGACCACCAAGGCCTTCACCGGGCCGGAACAGCGGTGGCCTGAAGCCGTAACGGCGGGAGAGCGGGGGTTTACCTTCGCCCCGGCCCCGGACAGGCGGCTGATGGTCGAGATCTCCAAAGGGGTTTTCGCGGCGGCGCCGGAGTGGCAGTATATGGTTCACCGGCCGCTGGAGGCGGAGCGCGGCCTGGACCCCGACTCGGATCTCTTCAGCCCCGGCTATTTCAGGGCGTCGCTTGCGGCCGGCGAGACCCTCGATCTGCTGGCCCAGATCCTCGGAGGCGCACGCCTCTCCATGCCGTCCGACCCCATGCCGTTCGAGAAGACCTCGCAGCTTCCGTCCCGGTTTCAGGATCTCACGGCCGGGCTTCGAGCGGCAGTGGAGAGCCATGTCGTCCGGCGGGGGGATTTTTCCACCGTCATCGCGGGATACCCCTGGTTCCTGGACTGGGGCAGGGACACCCTTATCGCGGCCCGCGGCCTGATCGCCGCCGGCAAGCTCCGGGAGACGCGGGAGATCCTGCTCCAGTTCGCGAAGTTCGAGAAGGACGGCACCCTTCCCAACATGATCCGGGGGGACGATGCCCGGAACCGGGACACCTCCGACGCGCCCCTCTGGTTTTTCACGGCGTGTGCCGAGCTGGCGGCTGCCGAGGGAGACGATGCCTTCCTGGATACGGCGCTGGAGGGGCGGACGGTTCGCGGCATCCTCACCGATATGGCGGGTTCCATCATTCAAGGGACCCCCAACGGCATCCGGATGGACCCGTTATCCGGTCTCGTCTTCAGCCCATCCCATTTCACATGGATGGACACCAACCATCCCGCCGGCACCCCACGGGAGGGGTATCCTGTCGAGATTCAGGCCCTGTGGCACCATGCCCTCTCTTTCCTGGCACGGATCGGCGGGGATGGATCGGCGGGGTGGTGGCGGGAGCTGGCCGAAAAGGTCCGGAACGCCGTTGTTCAACGGTTCTTTCTTGAAGAGGAGGGGTACCTGGCCGACTGCCTGCACACCCTTCCGGGTCGATCGGCGCTCCAGGCCGAACCTGACGACGCCCTCAGGCCCAACCAGATTTTTGCCCTCACCCTGGGGGCGGTGACCGATCCGGTGATATGCCGCCGGGTTCTGGACGCCTGCCTCGGGCTTCTGGTGCCCGGCGCCATCCGAAGCCTGGCGGACAAACCCACAAGGCATCCCCTCGAGATCATCCACCATGGCCGGCGACTCGGCGACCCCCACAAGCCTTATCGGGGCATCTATGCCGGGGACGAGGACACGGCCCGCAAACCCGCCTACCACAACGGCACGGCCTGGACCTGGGTCTTTCCGTCCTTCTGCGAGGCCTGGGCGGCCCACTACGGCGAGGCCGGAAAGGCGACGGCCCGGGCATGGCTGGCATCCAGCACCACCATCATCAACAGCCACTGCGCCGGCCACATGCCGGAGATCCTCGACGGCGACACGCCCCACAGGCAAAAGGGCTGCGATGCACAAGCCTGGGGAGACACGGAACTGCTACGGGTCTGGCTGAAGTTGAAATAGGAAATCATGAATCAAAACATCTCCGTGATCATTCCGGCGCGAAACGAAGGGGAGACGATAGGGGGCATTGTCGGTCGGATTCGATCGTTGCATCCGGAATTCGAGATCATCGTCATCGACGACGGGTCGACGGACGACACCGCCCAAAAGGCCCATGAGGCCGGGGCCCAGGTCTATCGTCACCCCTACAATATCGGCAACGGCGCCGCGATCAAGAGCGGCATCCGGATGGGGGTGGGGGATGTGTTCGTGTTCATGGACGGTGACGGTCAGCACCATCCCAGGGATATCGCAAGGCTCCTCGAGTACTTTCCCGACTACGACATGGTGGTGGGTGCGCGGGGTTCGGGCGGGCAGGCCTCCTTTGAGCGGGCCGTGGGCAACAAGGCCTACAACTGGCTCGCCTCCTACGTGACCAAATTTCGGGTGAAGGACCTGACCTCGGGATTCCGCGCCGTGAAAGCCGAGATCGCCAGGAGCTACCTCTATCTCCTTCCCAACACCTATTCATATCCCACCACCATGACCCTGGGCGTGCTCCGGGACGGGAACAGCGTCCGGTACGTGCCCATCGACATCGGAAAGCGAACCGCCGGAAAGAGCCGGATCAGCGTGTTTCGGGACGGCGTCCGGTTTTTCATGATCATCACCAAGATCTGCACCCTCTACTCCCCCATGCGGGTCTTCCTCCCCGTCAGCTTCGCGATGTTCATGGCGGGCCTCGCCCATTACGGCTATGCCTTCGTTACCTCGGGGCGGTTCACCAACATGACCGCGCTCCTCTTCATGAACGCCCTGGTCATCTTCATGATGGGGCTGGTATCGGAGCAGATCTGCCAGATGCGCTTCGAACGCCGCAGCAGCGAACGCCCCGTTAAGAAGTTCTCCCCCAAACCGCAGGATAGGTAAAAACATATAAATATAATTATTGACAACCCCCGCGCGCCCGACTATGAGTAGAAAAACTACTCAATCAAGGAGCTGTCTGCTTGAATATCCTGTCCGGCCTCATCTCCTCCAAAAC
>NZ_JBFXGG010000085.1:0-12907 GCF_050178255.1 Desulfococcus sp.
GATTCAGCCTCGAGGGTTTGCGGCCCGGCGCCTGGACGCTCGCCGTCCATGCGGAAAACCTGCCGCCGCACCACTATGTGGAAAAGGAGCGGTTCGAGATCCTGCTGACCGGCGGAGAGAAACGGGATGTGCCTATCCGGGTGCTGCCCAGGAAGCGTACGATCCGGATCATCCAGGAAGCAGCGGGCGTGATCGAGGGATAGGCGACGCCGGGTTCGACGCCTCCCGAATCACCCCGCCGCCGGACCGCCGACCTCGACGGCGGGGTATTCCGCGAAACGGAAGCCCATGGCCGAGAGGGCGGCCTTGCCCCGAAGGGTGAGGTCGGTGGTGAAGTTGAACTGCTCCACGGGGTCGATGGGATAGGCCTTGAGCCGGTAGTGGGTTCCCCAGGGCTTCTCGGCCGCGATGACGTTCACGGGGCGCCTGAACTGCAGAAACGGGCTGGTATAGGCCACGTCCATGAGGAGTTCGCGGGCCGCGGCCGCATCGTGCCGGGGATGGAGATAGAAGTCGGCGATGCACATCAGGTTCTGGGTGCCGTCGTTGGCGTTGAAGATGAGATGGTCCCACAGCTTCAGATGCGGCACCACGACCATGGTGTCGTCGGGGGTCAGAATTTTTACGGCCCGCATGCCGATGGATTTCACTTCGCCGTAGGCCCCTTCGATTTCGACCCAGTCTCCCGGCCGATAGGGCATTTCGTAGAGGGTGACGACGCCGGCCGTCAGGCTGCTGACATAATCCTTGAGGGCGAAGCCCAGGGCGACGCCGAAGCCGGCGAAGAGTGCCAGGAGGTTTTCGACGGTGGGTTCGACGACCTGGGGAATGATGAGGCCTATTCCCGCGGCGATGACCAGAAGCCGCATCACCGGCACCAGGGCCAGCACCTGATAGCGGTAACGGCTGGGAAGCTTCCGGGCCAGCCACGGCAGCACCCGCTGACTCAGGCCGGCCAGGAGGTAGGCGGCGATGATGATGAAGCCGATCATGAAGAGATTGGACTGCTTCAGCTTCAGGGCGATGTCGGAAACCTTATCCATGCCGTCCATGGCAACCTCCCATGCCTAAAAGTGATCCGTGAGGTACCCCTCGCTCTGGAGAAATTGCCGCACCGCCGGGTACCCTGAAGCGGTGATGCGCCAGATGCCGTCGTCTTCCGCCGCGGTTTCCGTTTCTCGCAGCACCGACAGGGTCTGCCGGACCCGGCTGACGGATAGGGGCAGAATCTCCGCCAGGACCTCCGCTTCCAGTCCGCCGTGGAGCAGAAGGGTATGGGCCGTGAAGGCGAGATCCCGGTCCTTTTCGGACGGCAGTTTGGGCCTCGGGACCGCGTCCCACTCCGTTATCCAGACGGTGGCCGGATCCCCCGGCGGTGAGGGTCCGTTGTCGTCGTTCTCTTCATCATCGGTATTTTTTGGACCGAGCCTCAGGGCCCGCCGCCAGAGCGCCAGGGCGACGCCGGGAATGCCGCGGGAACAGGCGGCCAGGTGTTTGAGGAAACTGCTGGTCTTTGGCGTCTCACCGCTCTCTTCATCAACGTCGCCGACGGGCGCCAGCACGTATTTCCCGTCGATGGCCTGACGAAAATTGCGCCGGCGCGGACCATCTCCGGCCGCGAGCTTCCCGAACCAACGGGCCAGGCGCTCGTTGTCGAAGGCCTGGAGGCTCAGCAGTCCGGGGTGCCGGCCGTTCCAGATTTTCATCAGGTAGGCCCAGGCCCAGCTGTCGCATCCCACGAGCCCCGTACCGGCAACGCCCGCACAGAGCATGTCCAGGAGATGGCGGATATTTTTCAGGGATCGGGCCCGGCGCAGATAGCAGTTTTCGAGGTGGGGCAGCACCCAGGGCGAACGGCCGTCGAATCGGTCCCGCATCCATTCACCGCTCTCCGAGAGAAGGGTTTGGGTATCGGGGCCGTCCAGAAGGCGCCACTGAGACCGTTGGGCCCATTCCGCCATGATCTCCCTCCGCCAGGTGTGGGGCGGGGAGATCACGAAGACGACCGTATTCTCGGGCGGTTTCGGGGAAAGCCGCGAAGCGAGGGCCGCGTCGAGGGCCTCCGCGGCGGCGTCCAGGCCGGGGTCGGGAGCGATGGTGCTGATCTCCGTCCAGGAGAGCTCCTCGAGCTTTTCCTTGGCCTTGACCGGGGATTCCGGAGCGGCGGCTTCGGTTTCGAAGGCTTTCCATAGGGCGCCGATGCCCGAACGAATCTTCTGCTCCACCGTGTCCGAAGGCAGTGCGTATCGGTCGGGGGAGGTGTATTCCCAGATGGCCGGAGCGGCGTCGTCGCCGCCTGAATTCAATGATGCCATGATCGTCAAGCCTTGCCGGATCGGGTTATGGAAAACATGACGGCATGGACCCGTCCATCCAGACCCCTTCGCCCGGACGGATGTGAAGGTCGATCCCCTTGATGACCTCCAGGTTCCCGAATCGCTTGTGCAGGTTTCGGACCTGAATCATGGCGTCCCCTTATCGTGTCGTGCGGTTTTCAAGGTGCTCTTCGGTCATCCTGAGCACCTTTGCGATGGAGAGGGTCATCATCAGATAGACGATGCCCACCGTCAGCCAGACCTCGAAGGCCCTGAAATTGACGGCGATGATCTCCTGTCCCACCCGGGTGAGCTCCGCGACGCCGATGACCACCAGCAGGGAGGTGTCCTTGAGGCTGATGATGAACTGGTTTCCCAGGGGCGGAATCATCCGGCGGAAGGCCTGGGGCCAGATGATGTAGCGCATGGTCTGAAGCTGGGTCAGCCCGATGGAGCGTCCCGCCTCCGTCTGGCCCGCTTCAATGGACTTCACGGCCCCCCGGACGATCTCGGCGATGTAGGCGCCCGAATTGACCGCAATGGCGATGATGCCGGCGGTGACCGGCGCGATCCGCAGGCCCGTGGCCATGGGGATGCCGAAATAGAGGAACATGACCTGGACGATGAGGGGGGTTCCCCGGATCGCCTCGACGTACGCGCCGCCGAGTTTGCGGAGAAGCAGGCGCCTGGAGAGCTTCATCAGGCCGGTGACGGCGCCGATGATGAAACCGAAGAAGAGGCCGGCCAGGGTGATGACAACGGTCAGCTTCACGCCGGAGAGAAGCAGCGGAAAGGTCTCGAGCATCACCTCCCATTTAAATGTAAATCCCATGCGCGGTTCCTTTTTTATTTTTCGGCCTTCATGAGCCGGTGTCGGGAGGGGACGGCCCGGGCCCGACGCGGTTTCGTTCAAGTGTCGCTAAAGCTTGCTCCGGGCGGCCCGGAAACTCGCTGCGCTCAAACAGTCCGGGCCGCTGATCCTCCGCGGCGCTCAAGCGACACTAAAACTCACCGCTGAAAGGTCCCGCGTCGTCCCCTCCCGACACCTCCGTCCGGAAAGACTGAAGGCTGAAGGCATACGCCTGTAACCACATAGTCACATAACCGAAAACCGCAGGCTAAAGGAGATCTAAAGGAGATAAAGGCACCGTTCGCGGCTGACGCACCCCTTCAGCCTCCAGCCTTCAGTCTGCCCTTCTACTTCGGCTCCGTACCGAACCACTTCATGTAGAGAGCGTCGTAGGCGCCGCTTTCCCTGAGCTTTTTGAGGGCTTCGTTGACCTTCGCCGTGAGGGGGCTGCCCTTGGGGAAGCCGATGCCGTAGGACTGGCCCATGTAGAGGGGGCCCACCACCTTCACCTTCCCTTTGCCGGCATCGCTTCGCATGAAGTTGGCGAGCACCGGGGAATCGAAGACGACGGCGTCGGCGCCGCCCGACATCAGCTCGAGGATCATGGCGTCATTGTTGGGGAAGAGCTTGACCTCTTCGGCATTGGCGTTTTTCTTAACAAAGTCCTCGCTGGTGGTGCCCAGCTTGGTGGAAACGACCTTGCCCTTCAGATCCTCGATGCCGTTCACGTCGGTATTGTCGGCCTTGACCATGATCAGCAGACCGGCATTGTAGTAAGGATCGGAAAAATCGATCACCTCGGCCCGCTCGGGCTTGATGGTCATACCGGCGATGCCCGCATCCAGTTGTCCGGTCTGGAGCCCCGGGATGATGCCGTTGAAATCCATGGGCTGAAGCTTGTAGTCCATGCCGAGCTGCCTGGCGATGGCATCCCAGAGCTCCACGTCGAAGCCCGTATGCTTGCCCGAGGCATCCTTGAACTCGAAGGGCGGAAAGTTGGTGTCGGTGGCCACCGTGAGGGTCTTGGCCGCGGCCGGGGTGCATAGGACCGCCATGACGCAGACGGCGGCGAGAATCGTCCGGAAACGTTTCATGAGATCTTCTCCTTTGGTTGGGGTTGACAGGTTTCTTTAAAGCCTATTTTGAAGGGTTTATCAAGCGGTGATTTTGAGAGGTCGGGTTGTCGGGGGTGTGGGGCGTCCCTGAACCGGAGGCTTTCCCGGTAAGGGAAGATATGAATGACCGCACCGGTTTTCAGGCGCTCCTGGACGCCGTGCCAGAAGTCCGCGTCAAAGAGGTCGGCATGGGCGTTTTCAAAAACCGCCTTGAGGTGATCTGGAAACCGCAGAAAGGTTCGGAACTCCTCAGGGAAGATGTCCTTGTCGTCGACAAAGAACCACGGCTCCGAAGACATCTCGTCGTCATACCCCCTGGCAGGGGGGAGCTTCCGGAAATTGCAGTCGGTGAGAAGGCAGAGTTCGTCGTAGTCGTAAAACACGACCCGGCCGTGGCTCGTGACGCCGAAATTTTTCAGGAACAGGTCCCCGGGGAAAATATTGGTGGCCGCCAGCTCCTTGATGGACCGGCCGTAGTCGAGTACGGCTTCCCGGGACTCGCTCTCGGGTGCCTCCTCGATAAAAATGTCGAGGGGGGTCAGCCGCCTTTCGGTGTAGAGATGCCGGATTCTCAGTCGGTCTCCTTCAATGGTCACGGTTTCGGCCGCGTTTTCCCGGAACGCCTTCAGCAGGGCCGGAGAGAAACGGGCCGTGTCGAAGGTCAACTCCTGAAATTCCTGAGCGTCCACCAGGCGCCCGGCCCGGTCGTGCCGGAACACCAGCTTGTAGCGGTTGCGGACGTCCCGGGGATTGGTGGTTTTGGGATAGTCGAACCGATCCTTGATGATCTTGAACACCACATCGAAGGAGGGCAGGGTGAAGACCAGCATGACCATGCCTTTTTCACCCCGGGCGATGTCGAAACGGTCGGCGGCGGTCTCGAGGTTGCGGGTCAGCTCGCGATACAGCTCCGATTTGCCGTGTTTGTGGAATCCAATGGCGGTATACAGTTCGGACACCCGTTTCAGCGGGGTGAGGGTTTTCAGGAAATTGACGAGCTCCATGGGCCTGTCCACGACGACATGGAAATAGGAGCGGGTGAAGCTGAAGAGGATGCTGACGTCGCTTTCATCCATGAGCACCGCGTCTGCCGCAGCCCCCTCGGGCCGGCTCAAAAAGGCGACGGCTATGGGTTGGATGCGGTTTCCGATGCGCATCCGGCCGATGATGTAGGCGGCCTTGTCCCGGTAGAATACCGATGTGATCATTTCCACCATATCGGGCCGGGCGCCGCCGGCGACATCGCGAAGGGTCGATGCCGTCCGCTCGGCGATTCTGCGGGCGTCGGCATCGGGGTCCTGAAATTGGAGCTCCGCGCCGTAGAATCCCAGAATGTCCCGGAACATGCGGACGAGTCCGTCCGACCCGGCATCGGGTCGGTAGACGTCGCAGACCGGGCAGGTCCGGTCCTCGATCCGCGGGATCTTGAATTCGGATGCGATAAATTCGAGGCGGGGGGCGACGCCCACGACGGCGTAAATCTTCCGCACCACTGAATTGAAGAAGGTCTCCGCCAGTTCGACGTCGTCCCTCCGGCGGATGAGTCCGGTGTAGGCGGCTTTCATCTCTGGACCCGCAGCCGGGGTGTTCAGACGGTCCCCCAGACGATGTCGAAGGGCGTTCACCGTTCGTTTCACCACGCGGGTGTAGAGGTCGAGCCGTTCCAGGGCATCCTGGTAGGCGCCGCTCCAGTCCCGCCGGTTGAACCGGTCCGGCGACCGCTTCGTGATGTGCAGAAATTGCGCCTGGTATGCCTCGTAGGCCTCGCGGATGAAGGCCGCGGCATCGGCTGCGGTTTCTTTCGGGCAATCTTCGCTGGTCATGGCCTGATCTCCTCGCTCCGAATGCGTCGTGCGGCATGCCGTCGTTTCGGCGGGGCCGATGGGTCTGCATTGACATCTCGTCATTATATTATTAAATTTCCCGGATAATTCAATCTCAAAAGATTCAATTCGAATCATGTGTCGCGCATTGACCACAAGACCTGCCCGGAAAGGAGGAACGCCCCATGAACAGCCGCAATCCATCCAACGGTATTCGCATCACGGCGCCGGTCCCGCCGGAGTTCGATCGTATCCTCACCCCAGAAGCCCTCGCGTTCGTCGCGGCCCTCGCCCGTGAATTCGACGAGACCCGGAGGGCGCTGCTCGAGCGTCGCCGCAAGGTTCAGGCGGAGATCGACGCCGGGAATCTGCCGGATTTCCCGCCGGAAACCCGATCCGTCCGGGAGGGCGGCTGGCGGATCGCGCCCGTGCCGCGGGATCTTCTGGATCGCCGGGTCGAGATCACCGGGCCGGTGGAGCGCAAGATGATCATCAACGCCCTCAATTCAGGCGCCAGAACCTTCATGGCCGATTTCGAGGATTCCCACGCGCCCACCTGGACAGGGACCCTTCAGGGACAGGTCAACCTCTGGGATGCGGTTCGGCGGGCCATCTCCTTCGAGAGCCCGGAGGGCAAGTCCTACCGGCTGAACGACAGGACCGCCGTCCTGATCGTCCGACCCAGGGGCTGGCATCTCGTGGAAAAGCATCTCGAGATCGACGGCCGGCCCGTCTCCGCAAGTCTCTTCGACTTCGCCCTCTATTTTTTCCATAACGCCCGCGAACTCACGGCCCGGGGAACCGGTCCCTATTTCTATCTTCCCAAGATGGAGAGTTATCTGGAGGCCCGCCTCTGGAACGATGTCTTCGTCCGCGCCCAGGAACTTCTGGGCATTCCCCGGGGGACCATCAAGGCCACGGTCCTCATCGAGACCATCCTCGCGGCCTTTCAGATGGATGAAATCCTCTACGAACTGCGGGAGCACAGCGCCGGCCTCAACTGCGGGCGATGGGACTATATCTTCAGCTTCATCAAGCGGTTCAGAAAGGTTCCCGGCTACATCTTCCCGGATCGGTCCCAGATCACCATGACGCGACACTGCATGCGCTCCTATTCGCTGCTGGCGATCAAGACCTGCCACCGGCGGGGGGCCCACGCCATCGGGGGCATGGCCGCCCAGATCCCCATCAAAGGCGATGCGGAAGCCAACGCGGCAGCGCTCCAGAAGGTGCGGGAGGACAAAATCCGTGAGGCCGAAGACGGCCACGACGGCACATGGGTCGCCCATCCGGGGTTGGTGGCGATCGCAACGGAGGAGTTTGACCGACGCTTGTCCGGCCCCAACCAGATCGATCGGCTGCGGGAGGATGTGACCGTGACCCGGGAAGACCTTCTCAAGCTGCCCGTGGGAACGATCACTGAACAGGGGCTGCGCACCAACATCCGTGTGGGCGTCGAGTACATGGCGGCATGGCTGTCGGGCAACGGGTGCGTGCCGCTTTACAACCTGATGGAGGACGCGGCTACGGCCGAGATCTCCCGAACCCAGGTATGGCAGTGGGTGCATCATCCCCAGGGGATCCTGAGCGACGGCGGGGACGTGACCCTGGATCTCTTCAGGCGGATCATGGACGAGGAGACCGCGGCCATTCGCCGGGATGTGGGGGACGAGGCCTTTGCCGCCGGGAATTACCAGCGGGCGGCCGAGATGTTCGATGCCATTGTCGCCAACCCCGAACTCGAGGACTTTTTGACGCTCCGCGCTTATGAGGCGTTGGATTAGCGTTTCGGATAACAGGCTGAAGGCAATATGTTAGGCTGAAGGCTGAAGGCTGAAGACTGAAGGCTGAAGGGGTGCGGTTGTCACGGACGGTGGCTTTATCCGCTTCAGCTTTTTACTCGACTTTGGGTGGTTGTGAGGGTGGTTAAGTGATTATGTGATTATGTGGGCACAGGCTTCAGCCTTTAGCCTTCAGCCTTTATTTGCAGAAAGGAATTTGCGATGCGGACCATCGAAGAGAAAGCCATGGAACTGGAAAAACGACACACCTGTCACGAGATCGATTTTGCCGAAATCGAGGCGCTTGAAAACCGATGGAAAAACGATCCCCGATGGGCGGGCATCGTCCGTCCCTACAAGGCGGCGGAGGTCCTCAACCTGCGGGGCACCCTCGGGATCGAGCACACCTTCGCCCGGATCGGGGCCGAACGGCTGTGGCATCTCCTCCAGACCGAACCTTTCGTCGCCGCTCTGGGGGCGTTGACCGGCAACCAGGCGGTCCAGCAGGTGGAGGCCGGTCTCAAGGCCATTTATCTGAGCGGGTGGCAGGTGGCGGCCGACAACAACCTGGCCGGGGAGATGTACCCCGATCAGAGCCTCTATCCCGCCAACAGCGTGCCGACGGTGGTGCGGCGCATCAACAACGCCCTCCGGCGGGCGGACCAGATTCAGGTGCTTGACTGCCGCAAGGATGGGCCATACTGGTTCGCCCCCATCGTGGCCGACGCCGAGGCCGGCTTTGGCGGCCCCCTCAACGCCTATGAGCTGATGAAGGATATGATCGATGCCGGAGCCGCCGGGGTTCACTTCGAGGATCAACTCTCCTCGGCCAAGAAATGCGGCCACATGGGCGGCAAGGTCTTGGTGCCCACCCGGGAGTTCATCATCAAGCTGATCGCCGCCCGACTGGCGGCGGATGTCTGCGACGTGCCAACGGTGCTCATCGCCCGGACCGACGCCGACGCGGCCAAACTTCTCACCAGCGACATCGACGAACGGGATCGGCCGTTCATTATCGGGAACGAACGTTCCAGCGAGGGGTTCTACTGGGTCAAGGGCGGCGTGGAAGCAGCCATTGCCCGGGGTCTCAGCTACGCGCCCTACGCCGACATGATCTGGTGCGAAACCTCGCGGCCCGACCTGGAACAGGCCCGTCGGTTTGCCGAGGGGATCCACGCCGAATTTCCCGGAAAGCTTCTCTGTTACAACTGTTCACCGTCCTTCAACTGGAAGGCCAACCTCGACGAGGGCGTCATCGCCGGATTCCAGCGGGAGCTGGCGGCCATGGGCTACAAATTTCAGTTCGTCACCCTGGCGGGGTTTCACACCCTCAACCTGGGCATGTTCGACCTGGCCCAGAGCTATAAACGGGAGGGCATGGCCGCCTATTCCCGTTTTCAGCAGGAGGAGTTCCGCCACGAGCGGAGCGAGGGCTACATGGCCGTCAGCCACCAGCGGTTCGTGGGCGCCGGCTATTTCGACCGCCTCATGGACAGCGTCACCCAGGGGGAGAGCTCCGTGGCGGCCCTGAAGGGATCCACCGAGGAGGAGCAGTTCTGATTTGAACGGATCGGTTGGTGCGCCGACGGCCGTCGTGTTGCGCAGCCGACGTTTGGCGGCGTGTCCGGTACGGGAGAGGCCCGGGATGTCGAATGCCGGGCCTTATTTAACCTCAACTTTCGACTTTCATAGGCCGGCACCTCTATTTGGTCACCATCATGAAAGTCGAAAGTTGAGATTTGACGATATGGCTCCGGAATCCCGGTTTATGAGGGCTTTTTACTGGATATTCTCGAGAACATCCAGCAGCACCTTTTTATTCCGGACGGGATTTCCCTGCAGGAAAGGGAGATAGTTGAATTCCAGATGCGCCAGAGCCCTTTCAGCCGCCGTGCGGGTTTCGTATTTGCCCATGACAACGCGAAACACCGGATCATCGCCTTGAACAGACTTGACAACCATGGCGTTCTCGTTCCGTTGCATCAATTCCTCAACCAGCTTCGCTGCCGGTTCGATGCGATAAAAGCTCGCGTAGTGAATGGTACAGGTTCCGTCTGAATCCTCCCGGATCAGATCCGCTTTTTCGATTTCCGGATAGACGAGTTCCCGCCCCGTACAATCGTCTTTGACACTCCGGAGGGTCGGGTTCGCCATATGGATCAAATCAACGATGGTGTCGTTCCCGATGCCGTATCGATCCCGAGCTGTTTCCGACAGGCACGGGTTCGGAGATACGGCGTGTCCTTCCTGGTCCAACGTTGCGGCCGGTTTTTCTTCAACCGGTTTCGGCGGGACCGGTTTTCCGACGGGGAGGGTGCCGGCGTGAATGGGCGGGCCGCTGTTTTCCATCAGGGTTGGAGAGGGAATCTCCGCCGTTTCGCTTTGATGGAGTGTCATCCCGTCAACAGCGAGTTCTCCTGTATCCTTGACGGGCTTGGATTTCGAAAAATGACCCGTCAGGAGTATCAGGATGAACAATGAAATCACGCCCGCCGAAACGGCTGCCTTTGTTATTTTTTTCTTGTTCCCGGGAGTCGGCACGGATGCGGCCTGGGGAGTCGCCATCTCCTCGATGATGTCTTTGACGATCCTGGTTCCGATTTTCCGGGTTTGAAAGGTATACCCCCTCATCAGGGCGTTGTCACAGATGCGGTTGATGATTCTCGGAACCCCGCGGCTCTTCTCCCCGATCAGAAGGAGTGCTTTCCGGTCAAAAAGGGGGGTTTCTCTTCCTGCGACGCGGAGCCGATGCCGGATATATTTGGGGACACTGTGCATATCCAGGGCGTTGAGCTCGCGGTTGATCACGATGCGCTGTCGGAGCGATTTCAGGGAATCCTTCTGAAGCATATCATAGATCCCGTTCTGACCGACCAGAACGATTTGAATCAGCTTCCGGTTTTCGGTTTCATGATTGGAGAGCAACCGGATCTCTTCCAGGCATTTCTCCGAAAGAAGATGGGCTTCATCAATGATCAGGACAACCCGTTTTCCCGCTTTATCCATCTGTTCGAGTTTCGATTTGACGTCGTGATATGAATCAAATGTATTGTTTTGATCGTTGAAGGGAAGGTCGAGATTTTTCGAAAGATGACGAATGATTTCCGTAAAACCGAATTGCGGATTCCTGACGTGGGTAACGACGGCATTTGCGCCGAGTTCTTTTATGAGGGCCTGAATCAGGATCGTCTTGCCGGTTCCCGCATCACCGGTGACCAGAACGAAGCCTTTGGCAAAATTGATGGCGTATAACAACGATGCCAGGACCTCTCCGTGGTTTCTGGATAGATAAAGAAATTCCGGGTTGGGGGTGTTTTCGAACGGCTTTTTTTTGAGCAGGTAAAAGTTCTCGTACATTTTTGATCCACCTCTGTTTGACGGCTGGGTGAAACGAACAAAAAAAGCCGAATTACCTGATGATCAGGCAACCCGGCTGTCTATCTCGAGACCCGTGGCTTTCCGTCCCTGCTTCGCAGCAGGTTTGGCGTATTTAATGTATTGTCAGGGCTTCAGCATCTCCTTGACGGCGTCCAGAACCGGATTCGGCTCGGCAGATTCCGGGGGCGTCGTCTTCATGACGCTTTGCAGGCGTTTGCGCACACAGTCGTATTGTTCCCATCCCTTGAGGGGATAATCGAGATCGACGGAGCGCCACTTGGGATGGCCGTTGGTCTTGAGCCATTCCATATTGTCCGCCAGGATCCGGCCAAATCTGCCGACGGATTCGCAATTCGACTGACGGAAGTCGTAGGATACCAACACCGCCTTGACCGCCACGGTCGGCACGGTATCCGGCTGCCCTGCATACGTGTCGGCGGGAATTTCCGCAGAGGGATAATATTCGACGATGTTTTTGCCGCGGATTGGAATGAAGGCCAGCCCGTCCTCCGCGGATACCTTTTCAGTAAACAGTTTGACGGGGAGCCCGGCAACATAGAACATGGCGTCGATCGTCCCCGCCTTCAACCGTTCCAGGGCTTCGTCGGTGCCGATGGTCAACATCTCACCCGGCTTGATCCCGGAGATTTCAAAGAGGAGCCTGGCGGTCAGGTAGGTGCCGCTGCCTTCCCGGTCTATGGCGACACGCTTGCCCGTCAGGCCGTCAAAATCTTCGATATCCCGACGGCCGAGCAGATGGACCTCCTCATTGTAAAGGGGGAACACCATCTTGATTTTTCTGGCGATCCGGACCAATGTCGGATGGGTATCCACCTTGGAGACGAATGCCAGAACATCGGACTGGACGATGCCCATCTGGGTGCGGGGCCGTTTGAAAACCGCGTAAATGTTCTCGATGGATCCTTTCGAATTGTAGACGTTCAGGCGGATGCCTTTGTCCCGGGTCAGTTTCTGGAGATCCAGGCCGAACTGATAGTAGGTGCCTTTTTCTCCGCCGGTAATGATACCCAGATCCGCAGCGAACGCATTCCAACCGGATGCGCACATGAAAAACAGCGTGCCGACGATGGTCATGAGTGTTTTTTTCATGATACCGGTCTCCTTGTGTAACGGATGAAATATACTCTGCCGGCGGTCGATGATGTGACCGAGGGGCATTATTGGAAACACGATCAAAGTGGGTCCCGGCAGATGCATCCGCCGGGCTGTCGACGCATCATCGGGACGGAACGCCATATGGGCGGACGCGTTGCTTTTCGTGACGGAACCTGATAAAAATTCAATCATTGGGCACTTGACTTTTTATCTCAACTTTCGACTTTCATAGGCCGCATCTATCCGGTCACCATCATGAAAGTCGAACATTGAGTTTTTATTATTTCGCGACGGGATTTCAATGTCAACGGCATAATTCTGATGACGGGAAAATATATGTCTTCAAATGTCATAAAGCGAACCAACACCATCCTCTACTGCCGGCGATGGGCCGCTGCCGTCGCGTTCTATCGGGACGTCCTGGGGCTTGTCGTTCACCTTGAAACCGATTGGTTCGTGGAATTTCACCTTGCCGGGGATGCTTATCTGAGTGTCGCGGATGATCGCCGGGCTTCGGTGAAAAGCGCCG
>NZ_JBFXGG010000086.1:0-6882 GCF_050178255.1 Desulfococcus sp.
CCCCAGGGCATGTGCCCGGACTGCAACGGCATCGGCAGCGAGCTTTCCATGGACCCCGAAAAAATCGTTCCGGACAAGACCCTCTCCATCCGGCAGGGTGCCGTCATTCCCTGGCGCGGCTATTTCATGAAAAACGACAACGGCAGCCGGTCCTGGGGGCTCAACAAGCTCACCGCCATGTCGCGCCGGTGGGGCATCGATTTCGACACCCCGTGGGAGAAGCTTCCCAAACAGCAGCGGGATCTCATGCTCTACGGCTCGAAGGGGCGGGAAATGAAAGTCCGATGGGATTCCGAGAAGATCCAGGGCGACATCACCATGGCATGGGAGGGCGAGGTCAACGCGCTCATGCGCCGCTACCTCCAGACCCAGTCCGAGGGCCAGAAGCGGTGGTACGCCGGGTTCATGTCCGAGAATCCGTGCCGCACCTGCAAGGGCCGCAGGCTCAAGCCGGAGGTCCTGGGCGTCCGGGTCGGCGGACGGTCCATCATCGAGATCACGGAGATGACCGTTAGCGAGGCCCACGCCTTTCTGAGCAGCTTAGAGCTCACCGGCAACCGGAAGCTCATCGCCGAGGAACTCCTGAAGGAGATCGTCGGCCGACTGGGCTTTCTGCTCAACGTGGGGCTCGACTACCTCTCCCTCGACCGCAAGGGACCGACCCTCTCCGGCGGCGAATCCCAGCGCATCCGACTGGCATCCCAGGTGGGCTCGGAGTTGACGGGGGTTCTCTACATCCTCGACGAACCCTCCATCGGTCTCCACCAGCGGGACAACATCAAGCTCCTGGAGACCCTTCAGCACCTGCGGGACATCGGCAACACCCTCATCGTCATCGAGCACGACCAGGAAACGATGGAAGCCTCGGACTGGATCGTGGACATCGGGCCGGGGGCCGGACTCCTGGGGGGACGGATCGTCGCCCAGGGCGCGCCCGAAGAGATCCGGAACAACCCCGTCTCCCTGACCGGGCGATACCTGGCCGGCGTCGAGCGGATTCCCGTCCCCCAGAGGCGGCGCAGCCCCGGGGAGACCGGCAATCACTGGATCGTGGTCAAGGGCGCCGCCGAGAACAACCTGGCCGGCATCACGGCGAAGATCCCTCTGGGGCTTCTGGTGGCGGTCACCGGCGTCTCCGGCGCCGGCAAATCGACCCTCGTCAACCAGATCCTCTACCCGGCCCTGGCCAGGCACCTCCACCAGTCCGCCCTGGAGGTGGGAAAACATCGGTCCGTCGAGGGGCTCGACCATCTCAACAAGGTCATCAACATCGACCAGAAGGCCATCGGCCGGACTCCCCGGAGCAACCCGGCCACCTACACCAAGGTCTTCGACCCCATCCGGGACTTTTTCGCCCTCCTGCCCGAGTCCCGGGCGCGGGGGTACAAAAAGGGGCGCTTCTCCTTCAACGTCAAGGGCGGACGATGCGAGGCCTGCAGCGGCGACGGGTACATCAAGGTGGAGATGCACTTTCTGGCCGACGTCTACGTCCCCTGCGAAACCTGCCGGGGGAAACGCTTCAACGAGGCGACCCTCCAGGTAAAGTACAAGGGGCACACCATCGCGGACGTCCTCGACCTGTCGGTGCGCGAGGCCCGGGAGCTCTTCGCCGGACACCCCCGGATCGTCCACATCCTCGACACCCTCATGGACGTGGGCCTGGGCTACGTCAAGCTGGGCCAGTCGGCCACGACGCTCTCGGGCGGCGAGGCCCAGCGCATCAAACTGGCCCGGGAGCTGGCCAGGCGGGACACGGGAAAAACCCTCTACATTCTGGACGAACCCACCACCGGCCTCCATTTCCAGGACATCCGGATGCTTCTTCAGGTTCTCCAGCGCCTCGTGGACGGCGGCAACACGGTGGTCGTCATCGAGCACAACCTGGACGTCATCAAAACGGCCGACTGGATCCTCGACCTGGGTCCCGAGGGCGGGAGCGCCGGCGGCCGGATCACGGCCCAGGGCCCACCGGAGAAAGTGGCCCGATCACACGGGAGTTACACCGGATATTTTCTGAGGGAAGTGCTGGACGGCCGTATGCCCGATGCCGGGGCGGCCGTATCGAGAACATCAACACCACAAAGGAGTGTCCCGTGAACACGAAACACCACGAGCCGACCGCCGTTCCCGAGATCATCATCGACCGGGAGCCCATCGAGCTCTACAAGATCCTCAAGATGGAAAACTGGGTCGCATCGGGCGGAGAGGCCAAGTTCGCCATTGCGGACGGGCAGGTTCTGGTCAATAATGCGGTGGAGACCCGGAAACGGAAAAAAATCTTTTCCGGAGACACGGTGGCATTTGCCGGCCGCCGGATTCAGATCCGCCTGAAACCGGCTTGACCTGATCAGGAAAGACCCATAATGGATCCCCAATTCCGGACCTACCTCATCGCCGTCACCCTGCTCACCCTCACGCCGGGGGTGGACACCCTGCTCATCATCCGCAACGCCGGCCGCGGCGGCTGGCGGGACGGCGCCGTCAGCAGCTTCGGCATCTGCACGGGCCTTTTCGTCCACGCCGCGGTGTCGGCCGTGGGCATCTCCGTCATCCTTCTCCAGTCGGCCCTGGCCTTCAGCGTCCTGAAGCTGGCGGGGGCCGGCTACCTGATCTGGCTGGGGGCGGCAAGCCTCCGGCACGCCTGGAAACCCGGCGATACGCCGTCACCGTCCTTCAGGGACGTCCCGCCACTTCGGTTCAGCCCCCGGCGCTCTTTCGTGGAAGGGTTTCTCTCCAACGTCCTCAACCCCAAGGCCGTGGTCTTTTACATGGCCTTCCTGCCCCAGTTCATCGATCCCTCGGGCTCGGCCCTGCGGCAGTCCCTTTTCCTGGCCGGGCTTCATTTCGTCGTCGCCATGGTCTGGCAGTGCTTCCTGGCCCTCATCGTCAACCGCGCCGGGACCTGGCTGAAACGCCGCGCCGTCCATCGGACCTTTGACGGATTGACCGGATCCGTCATGCTGTTCCTGGGCGTCCGGCTGGCCATGGCACGGTAGCCGTCCGGGCGGAGCCGTCATGACCCCGGCGATCAACATACTGAAAAAGCATAAGATCCCACACACGGTGCACGCCTATGTCCACGCCGCCGATACGGATGCCTACGGCCGGGAGGCCGCGAAAGCCCTGGGGGTGCCCCCGGAACGGATGTTCAAGACCCTGGTGGTCTCTCTTCAGGGCGGAAAGCACCCCCTTGCGACGGCCATGGTTCCCGTCTCCGGCCGGCTCGACCTCAAGGCCGTCGCCGCCGCGGCCGGCGCCAAGAAGGCCGCCATGGCCGATCCCGCAGCAGCGGAGCGGGCCACGGGGTATGTGGTGGGCGGCATCAGCCCCCTGGGTCAGAAAAAGCGGCTCCCGATATTCATCGACGCCTCCGCCGCAGCCTTCGAAACCATCTTTTTCAGCGCCGGAAAGCGCGGCCTCCAGATCGAGCTCGCGCCGGGGGATCTGATCCGCCTCTGCCGGGCGGAAACCGTCGACCTCAGGCGCTCCGATACGGCCGGTTGACACCGGCGTTACACGGCCCCACTCCTCTTTTCAGCCGCCATCGGGGATTGAAGCCAACGCTATGACGTACTATCCGTGCCCACATATCGCCGCCAGACCGCCGTCACCCGTTCCCGCAGCTCGATGAACCGGTCATCGGATACCCTGGCGGGTTTTTCCCGAAGGCTCAGCTTATGGCCCATGGACCGATAGGTCAGGTAGGCTTTTCTCAGGAAATAAGCCGTGATCTCATCGATGATTCGGGCGTCGGCCAGGGACCGGATGAGGCGGACGTTATCGGTCCATCTCAGGATCTCGGGCCGGCGGTGGGACTCCAGCAGCACCAGGTACTGGACCAGGAACTCGATGTCCACCATACCCCCCACCCCCTGCTTCAGATCGAACTGTCCGGGCTCGGGCGCCGGAAAGTCTCTTCGCATCCGTGCCCGCATGTCCCGGATCTCCGCCCGAAGGGCCTCCCGATTTCGCGGCTGGGCCAGGATCTCCCGACGGATCTCCTGGAATCGATCCATGAGCCGGGGGTCGCCGACGATGGGCCTGGCCCGGACCAGAGCCTGTTTCTCCCAGGTCCATGCCTCGTTCAACTGATACTCCCGGAAGCCCGACACCGAAGACACCAGGATGCCGGCGGCCCCGCTGGGCCTGAGCCGCATGTCCACCTCGTAAAGCCGACCGGCGGCCGTATGGGTGGAGAGCATGTGGAGGACCCGTTGCCCAAGACGGCTGTAAAAGGTGGTGGTGTCCACGGGCTGCCGGCCGTCGCTGAGTCCGCCGACGCCCGAATGGAGGAATACGAGATCGAGATCCGAATCATAACCCAGCTCGAGCCCGCCCAGCTTGCCGTAGGCGATGACTGCAAAGCCCCGCTCTCCGGGAAGGAGCGGCGGATCGCACGGGGGTGTCCCGTGCCGTTCGAACAGGTGAACCGCCGACATCTCCACGACCCGGCGCAGCACCGTCTCGGCGATGTCGGACAAATGATCGCTGACCCGCATCAGGGGGATGGCGTTGGTGATGTCGGCGGCGGCCACCTTGAGGGTGTTTATCTGGCGGAAGAGACGCAGAGCGTCCATATGGCCCTCGAGATCGTCGGGGTCGCTTTTGGCCTGGTTGCGCGCGAGGGATGCCTCCAGCTCGGAGCGCTCCGGAGGGAGGTAAAGGGTCCTGGCGTCCAGCAGCTCGTCCATGAGCACCGGCTGGCGTGCCAGAAGCCGCATGATCCAGGCGCTGGTGTCGGCCAGCCGAATAAGATGGTCCAGGGCATGGGGGTTCTCCAGGAGCAAGGCCACGTAGCTGGTCCGTCGACGGATGGCACGGATCAGATCGATAGTCCGCTCCAAGGCGATGCAGGAATCATCGGTCCGCCCGGCCCCGGCGATCACCAGGGGCATGAGGCGGGTGATCCGATCCCGTCCCTCCCTGCTGAGAACCTGATCGCCGAGCTCATCCCGGAAGGATTTGATGCACCTGAAAGCGGCTTCGGGATCGTCGTAACCCGCGGATTGGAGAATGGACCGTATGTCGGCGTCATCCCGGGGACGATCCCATATCTCGGCCAGAGGCTCCGCCGCCGCATCCTTCTCAGGCGCGCTCTCCTCCATCTTGAGAAGACTGTTGAAATGACCGTGGACCGCCGCCCTATAGGCGTCCAGGCAGTCATAAAACGAAGCCCATCCGTCGAAGCCCATGGCCGCGGCAAGGCGTGCCCGCCCCGGTTCATCCTTCGGCAGTACATGGGTCTGGGCGTCGTTGACGGCCTGAAGGCGATGCTCGACCCGGCGCAGAAAGATATAGGCTTCCTGAAGGGTCCTGCAGGTCTCGGGGGCAATGCAGCCTTCCTGCACCAGCAGGCTCAACACCGTGTAAATCCGCCGCTCCTGAAGGGCGGGAACGACGCCGCCCCGGATGAGCTGAAAGATCTGACCGAAAAATTCCACCTCCCGAATGCCGCCCGGTCCCAATTTGATGTTGTCGGCCATGCCCTTGCGCTTCACCTCGAGGGCGATCATCTGTTTCATCTCCCGCAGGGACTCGAATACCCCGAAATCAAGGTACCGGCGATAGATGAAGGGCCGGAGGGCGGCGGCAAGGCGGTCGCCGGCGGCAAAATCGCCGGCCAACGGACGGGCCTTGATCCAGGCATACCGTTCCCACTCCCGCCCCTGTTCCTGATAGTAGGTTTCCATGGCATCGAACCCCATGGCCAGGGGCCCGGATTCCCCGTAGGGACGGAGGTTCATGTCGACCCGGAAGACCATGCCGTCGGCGGTGTTCGCCCCCAGCACATGGATGAGACGGCGGGAGAGCCGGATGAAAAATTCCTCGTTGGTGACGATCCGGGGGCCGCCCCGGGTCTCGCCGGATTCGGGATAAGCGAAGATCAGATCGATGTCCGAAGAAAAGTTGAGTTCTCGGGCCCCCAGCTTTCCCATACCGAAAACCACCAGCTTCTGGGCGTGTCCCTCGCCGTCCATGGGTGTGCCGAGAGCGACGCAATGCCGGTCATAGAGGCATGACAGGGCGGCCGCGATGCAGCCCTCGGCCAGAGAGGACAGGTCCGCCATGGTTTCCCAGAGGTCGGCAAGCCCCGACAGGTCCCGAAAGGCGATCCGGGTCATCTCCCTTCGCCTGAAGAGCCGCAGAATCCGCGAGAGGCCCGCCTCGTCCTCGACATCTTCGAGCAGTATTGCGAGGCTTCGGGCGTAAGCCTCCCCATCGTAGCCCCGGAAGAGGTCGCCGCTCTCGAAAAGCGCCGCCGTCATTTCGGGGTTCCGGGTGCAGTTTTTGAGCATGAAGTCGCTGACGGCAAAGGCACGCCTCAGGAATTCGGCCAGTTCGGACGTTATGTATCCCTCGGCGTCGGCATAGGCCGGCGAAGCCCGGAATTCATCCCATCGCTTGTCGGCCTCGCGGGCCAGTTCCCGGGAGAGCACGATCGGATTTGACATTGTCTTTTCACCCCGTTTTTCCTTTGCGTCTTTGCGTCTTTGCGTGAGAATCCTTTTTGACAAGCGCCTTCCGGAGCGAAAAAATGTCTCACGCAAAGCACGCAAAGAACGCCAAGGTTTTTTATCCTTCAGTCTTCAGTCTTCAGTCTTCAGTCTTCAGCCTTCAGCCTTCTGACCTCTGCCTTCCCCCGCTATCCGGTTACCATTGCGAGAGCCGAAAGTTGAATGCATACAGAATCGATTTTCAAAATCGCCGAAGACGACGGACCCGGAATTCGAATCCATCGTGATGTTAAACGGTTAATCTATCATCGAATGCCGGGTCAAACAACGAAAAAGATATCGATTCCCCTTTTCCGGCCGGACATTCCATGGTACAGCATCTTCCTCAACTTTCGACTTTCATAGGCCGGTGCCGGGAGGATACGGC
>NZ_JBFXGG010000086.1:6982-12848 GCF_050178255.1 Desulfococcus sp.
CTTTCCGGTTACCATCATGAAAGTCGAAAGTTGAGATCTTCATTATGCGAGCGCTGAACACGCTCTTGTGCACAGGGAACCCGTCAGGATGCCGGCCGTTCCCGACCGAACAGTCCCAAGGAGGTTTTATGGATGCTCAGAGGCTCATCCAGTGCGCGCGAGGGGATCGACAGGCAGACCTGCTCCTGAAGGACGGCCAAATGGTCGATGTCCTCTCGGGCCGGATCGAAAACGTGGATATCGCGGTGATCGACGGCCGCATCGCCGGATTCGGGGATTACGCCGCCGACACCGTCGTCAACCTGAGCGGAAGCTTTGTCGCCCCGGGCTTTATCGACGCCCACCTCCACATCGAGAGCGCCATGGCCTCGGTTACCGAGTTCGCGCGGGCGGTGGTGCCCCTGGGCGTCACCACCGTCGTCGCCGACCCCCATGAAATCGCCAACGTCCTCGGCGTCGAAGGCATCCGCTACATGCTGGCGGCAGCCGAAAACCAGCCCCTGGGCGTCTACTACACCCTCCCCTCCTGCGTACCGGCGACGGCCATGGAGACGGCCGGGGCAGCCCTCGGCGTCCGGGAGCTCTCCCGGTTCATGGGTGAGGAGCGCATCCGTGCCCTGGCTGAAATGATGAACTTCCCGGGAGTCGTGGCGGGAGATCCCGCTGTTCTGGGAAAAATCGCCCTGGCCCGGCAACAGGGAAAACGCGTGGACGGCCACGCGCCGGGTTTGACCGGAAAGCCCCTCGCCGCCTATGTCGCCGCGGGCATCGAAAGCGACCACGAATGCACCACAGCCGCCGAGGCCCGCGAGAAGCTGGCCATGGGCATGCACATTATGATCCGGGAGGGAACCGGCGCACGAAACCTCGATGCCTTGTTTCCCGTCATCAACGAAAAGACCATGGACCGCATGATGTGGTGCACCGACGACCGACACCCCCATGATATTCTCGCGGAAGGTCATGTCGATCACATCATCCGAAGCGCCGTCGCACTGGGGCTCGATCCCGTCTCGGCCATCCGGATGGGCACCCTGCACCCCGCCCGCTATTTCGGCCTCCACGACGTCGGCGCACTCACCCCCGGCCGCCGGGCCGACATGGTGATCTTTCCGGATCTCCGCGCCCCCCGGGCCGAGGCCGTCTACGTCGGGGGGCGCCTGACCGCCGAGAAGGGCAACATGCGTCCGGAAATTCCCCCTCCGTTGTCCGCCGGGCTCCCTCCGTCCATGCACATCGCGCCGGACACCGTCGATTTCGCTCTTCCCGCCCAGGGCCGTCGCATCCGGGTCATCGATGTGATTCCCGACCAGTTGGTTACGGGGCAGTCCGTCCTGGACGCGACAATCCGAGACGGCATGGCCGTGGCCGACCCCTCGCGGGACATCCTCAAGATCGCCGTGGTCGAGCGATATACGGGAAAGGGCGGGACCGGCCTGGGATTCGTCCGGGGATTCGGCCTGCGCCGGGGCGCCCTGGCTTCGAGCGTGGCCCATGACAGTCACAACATCATCGTTGTCGGTACCGACGACAAGGCGATGAAAACCGCCCTCGAGGCCGTCGTTCGAATGGGCGGCGGCCTCTGTGCCGCCTTTGAACGGGATGTTCGCGCGGCCCTGCCCCTGCCCATCGCCGGGCTGATGTCCCCCGAGCCCATGACCGTCATCCGGGATCGGCTCGACGACCTGATCGCAGCGGCCGCGGCTATGGGCGGAACCCTCCGCGATCCCTTCATGACCCTCAGCTTTCTGGCCCTGCCGGTGATTCCCGAACTGAAGCTCACCGATATGGGACTGGTGGATGTGGGACGATTTGAGGTGGTGCCCTTGTTTGTGGAATAAAAAAAGGCTGAAGGCTGAAGGATAAAAAAACCTTTGCGTGCTTTGCGTGAGATATTTTTTCGCTCCGGAAGACGCTTGTCAAAAAAGATTCTCACGCAAAGCACGCAAAAATACCTGCCTTCAGTCTTCAGCCTTCAGCCTAAACCCCTTATTTGAGGTGAACGATATGTTAGTCGATGGAAAAGAGATGCGGCCTATATGGCTGGATGGGGATCACCGCACGGTGAAGGTCATCGATCAGCGCCTGCTGCCCCACGATGTCGTGATCATGGATCTCAGGACTCTGGACGAGATTATCTACGCCATCCAGGAGATGGTGGTGCGCGGCGCCCCCCTCATCGGCGCCACGGCGGCCTACGGCGTCTACCTGATCGTCCTCAACGCCCCGGATCCGTCGGTGCCGGAGGACTATCTCACGGCGGAAAGCGAACGGCTCAAGGCGGCGCGCCCCACGGCGGTGAACCTGGCATGGGCCGTGGACCGGATGGTTCCCGCCGTTCGCACGGCGAAAACGCCCGGGGAAAAACGCTCGGCGGCCCTTGCCGCGGCCGATGAGATCATTCAGCTCGAGGCAGACAACTGCCGTCGAATCGGCGAGCACGGGGTCGCCCTGATCCGGGAACTCCGGGACCGGAAAAACGGCGGCACCGTCAACCTCCTGACCCACTGCAACGCGGGGTGGCTCGCCTGCGTAGAGTACGGAACGGCCACAGCGCCGATGTACGTGGCCCGCGAGCAGGGGATCGACATCCATGTCTGGGTCGACGAAACCCGACCCCTCAACCAGGGCGCAAGGCTCACGGCCTGGGAGTTGGGCAAGGCCGGCATCCCCCACACGGTCATCACCGACAACGCCGGCGGTCACCTGATGCAGCACGGCCTCGTGGACATGGTCATCACCGGCACCGACCGGACCACCTACACCGGCGACGTGGCCAACAAGATCGGCACCTACCTCAAGGCCCTGGCCGCCAGGGATAACGATATCCCCTTTTACGTGGCCCTCCCCTCCACCACCTTCGACTGGACCCTTACCGACGGCATCCGGGAGATTCCCATCGAAGAGCGGGATCCGGACGAAGTCCGGTATATTCAGGGATCCGACGGCGGCGAGTTGCGAAACGTTCTGGTGCCGCCCAAAGACAGCCCGGCGGCCAACTACGCCTTCGACGTCACCCCCGCCCGGCTGGTGACCGGATTCATTACCGAACGCGGCATCTGCCGCGCCACGGCCGGGGACATCAGGCGGCTATTTCCCGAACGGTGAGACGAGGCGGATGCGCCGCCGCCTCATTTTCGGGTTGTCCTGACCCCTTTGGCTGCCCACGGGCCGTCATCACGCCAGGCCCAGCAGGAGTTTTTAAGCTTCTCCAGCATGCCGGCATAGACCTCGGGATCGATCGGCTTTCTGATCCTGGCACTCCAGGCGCCCTGGAAGACGGCCGGGGCCATGGCCGCCAGCAGCTCCTGGAGATGCGTACACCCCGTTTCCCGCCCCACCAGTTTCCTGACCCGGGAGGTGAACCCGGCGGCAATGCGCATGCCTTTGATGGGGGTAAGGCACTCCCGCACTTCCTGGCAGACCGCGTGGGGCGCCGTGGGCATCTCCACTGCCACGTCGACAATCACCAGTTCCGGGATCTGTAATTCCATGCGGATGATCATGTGATGGACGGTATACGGCGGACGCATCTCACCGGTGGGCAGGTATGAGTCGAGGTGACGCTCATCCTTCAGGGAACCCTCGACGATAATCGTGTCGGGCCCGCCCTCGTAGACGGCGGTATGGATGCTGCGGCTGTGGATCTTTTTCTGTCGCGTCTTGTCCAGGCTAATCACGAACCTTCAAACTCCTTTTCATTTCTCGGATTTTTGAAAAAATATTACTCAACTTTCGACTTTCACGATCGTGACTGGATAGAGACTGAAGGCCGAAGACTGAAGACTGAAGACTGAAGGAGGATAAGCACTCCCGTTTGTTACGGGGGCATTCCTCTGACCTTCAGCCTTAACTTTCGGCTTTCAATATGGTGACCGGAAAGAGGTGTCGGGAGGATACAGCCTATCTAAGTCGAAAGTCGATTTCGATTATAAAATCCAATGCTCATATTTCTGTTCTTTTCTCTCAATAACGGTTGTGCCGCGACAAGTCAACGATCTTCTTCCATGACCCCGGACAAGCGCCGGAAGGACATCATTCATCCATGTTCACAACCTTCGGCGGACAGGGAATAAACCGCAGGAGCCTTCTTTTCACGAATTTCCGGCGGATGCGGAACCCTGCCTTGAGGTGCAGCCCGACCGAAATTTCCCAGTCCTCGTACATCCCCGAAACCAGGGTATGGCAGCCCATCTCCCGAAGGCATTCCATCAGGGATCCCAGGAGATAGGACCCCACGCCCCTTCCCTGGTGATCCGGAAAGACGAAAATATAGACCAGGTAAGCGATGCCGGGATCCAGATGAAGGGTGTGCAGGAGATCCAGGGGATAGTCCCGGAAGGTGACCCAAGCAAAGGCGCAGATGCGCTCCGAACGCTCCAGCAACAGAAACCGATCGCCCCGCTCGAGGGCCCGGTCCAGAAAATCCGCACCCTTGACAAACCCCTGAAAGGCCGCCAGGACGAACATATCCCCCGAGCCGGCCCAGCGTCGGGAAAATGCGATATCCGGCTCGACGACGGTGATCGGGGCCGTCAGATCCCGGACCAGCTCGATCCAGGCGGCGGACCGTTCGGGCCTGCGATAGAGGCCCTCGATGATGTGACGCAGAGAAACCATCGCGCACTTTTTCGAAACCGTCTGAAGATCGACTGCTTACGAAAGCATCCGCCTTAATCCATAATCACTCAACTTTCGACTTTCATAGGCCGGTGCCGGGAGGATACAGCCCGCGCCCCACGCGGTTTCGTTCAAGTGCCGCTAAAGCTTGCTCCGGGCGGCCCGGAAACTCGCTTGCGCTCAAACAATCCGGGCCGCTGATCCGCCGCGGCGCTTAAGCGGCACTAAAACTCACCGCTGAAGGGGCCCGGGCTGTATCCTCCCGGCACCTCTTTCCGGTTACCATCATGAAAATCGAAAATTGAATAATAAATTATATCGCCGGCTCTGCAAGAATGTCAACACGTCCGTTTATCCATAAAATCTCATTGCTTTTTGGCCGCTCCGGGTATAAATTCGTTTCAGGATTTTCCATGGACGGCCCCAGCCCATTTTCGAGAATCCAACATACAAACGCCGAAATCACCGGAACCCATCCCGTCCACCCCTGGAAATCCGCAACCAACGCCGGACGGCTTGCCGCCGTCACGCAAACGACCGAAGAAGGGAGGCGATATGGGCCGGCCCATGCACGGAAGACCCCACCCCCCGACAGTGGTGATTGAACCATCGCGGTGCAAGCCCGTCGGACGCCGGCGGGTCGAACTGGTGGAGCGTAAGGGCATCGGCCATCCGGACACCATTTGCGATGCGGTCCAGGAGGCGATTTCAGTCGCTCTCTGCCGCGCCTACCAGGAAGAATTCGGGCGGATCCTGCACCACAACATCGACAAGAGCCTTCTGGTGGCGGGATCCAGCACGCCGCGGCCGGGCGGAGGCCGGGTGACGGCCCCCATGCGGATGGTCATCGGGGACCGGGCCACAACGGTCTGCGGAAATCGACGAATCGATGTGGACGCCGTCGTTCGGGCCACGGTCGGGGAATGGTTCCGGAAGCACCTCCGGTTCGTCGATCCGACCGTTCATCTCGTGCTCCAGAACGAACTCAAACCGGGATCCGCTCAGCTCGGCGACATCTTCGATCGTGAGGTGATGGGCGCCAACGACACGTCGGCGGCTGTCGGCTACGCCCCCCTCAGCGAGACGGAAGCCCTCGTGCTGGCGGCGGAACGATTTCTCAACTCGGCGGATTTCAAAAAGCGCTATCCTGAAACCGGGGAGGACGTCAAGGTCATGGCCTGCCGGCGAGACCGCCATTTGACCCTGACGGTCGCCACGGCTTTTGTTGACCGGTTCATTCCCGACA
>NZ_JBFXGG010000087.1:0-12828 GCF_050178255.1 Desulfococcus sp.
CCGAAAGACGCGTACTTTCCGCATGAGAATCGAGGTGCCGAATCCGTCCGGGAAGTTGGTGGACGGAATGTATGCCAGGGTGAAGCTTTCGGCAGAGAAAAGAAGGTCCCTTGCCGTTCCCCGTGAAACCTTGCAACGCCTCCCCGGCAGCGGCACCTATTACGTTTTTGTGGTGGAAGGAAATAAGGCCCATAAGCGAACGGTCGAAATTAGGGCCATGGATGACCAATTTGCCGAAGTGATGGGCGGCTTGGTTGAGAATGACAAAGTGGTCACCAGCGGAGCGGGACGTTTACAGTCAGGCATGGAGGTAAGCGTGCAAGATATTTTGAACAAGAATGGGACGGATAACTCTGGGGGACAACTTTTCAAGAAGAACGGCGGTGAACATGTCGGACGATAGCTCAGGTTTTCCGAAAAATATCGGCCTGGCTCTGGGTAGCGGCTCCGCACGGGGATGGTCTCATATCGGTGTATTGCAGGCACTAGCTGAGGCAGGAATAGAAATCAGGTACGTCGCCGGCACCAGCATTGGTTCGTTGGTAGGGGCCGCATGTGCCCTTGGCAAAATGGATGTGCTGGAAAATTTTGCCCGTCAGCTCGACTGGAAACAGATTGTTTCCTTCCTGGATGTAACTTTTCCGAGGTCGGGACTCATTGATGGAAAGAAGATCAGCGATTTCTTTCGTTCTCATGTTCGAGAAATGAACATTGAAGAATTACCTCTCCGCTATTGCGCGGTTGCCACCGACCTGGCCACGGGTCGTGAGGTCGTGTTGAACAAAGGGGACCTCATAGAGGCAATCCGCGCGAGCATCTCGGTTCCGGGCATTTTCACGCCGGTCAGGAAAAACGGCGGCTTTCTGGTGGATGGAGGGCTGGTCAACCCCGTGCCGGTGAGCGCTGTCAGGAAAATGGGAGCGGATTACGTCATCGCTGTTGATTTGAACCATGACATTATCGACAAAAGGAGTACCGCCGGCATCGCTCCGGTTGATTCATCGGTGGCAGGTATGGTTGTTCAGCCCCAGCCCGCAGAATGGAGAATCGCGCAGGATCTGACCAACAGGCTCAGCGAATTCGGTTCGCCCGCGTTATCGCAAGTGCGCCAGTGGCTGCAAAGGGACCCCGTGCCAAATATCTTTGATGTGTTGACGACTGCAATCAATATTATGGAAGTGCAGATCACCGCAACAAGATTGGCAACCGATCCGCCCGATCTGCTGATTCGGCCGAAGCTGGGGGATGTTCGTTTTCTCGAATTCCATCGGGCCGAGGAGGCCATTGCCGAGGGGTACCGAGAAGCCATGGTGCAGCTCAAAGAAAGATGGAAGTGTGCCGCCAAAAGAGATTTGCCAGGAGGTTTTTTACCGGGGAGGACGGAAGATGGGAATTAATATTTGTCAGTTACAAGAAAAACGCCTCGTTGATCGTCTGCGTTCTCTGAGGGTCAAAGGAGAAGTGATCGAGAAAAAAAGAATGGAATCATTCAGTGGACGGCCCGAAAGGAAGATTGTCGTTGTCAAGTTCAAGAACAGGATAATTGAAACAAACCTTGATGACGCAGAATTCGAACGGACTGAGATCGGGGAACGGATTTGGTTCTCTCCTCCGGTCCCTGATCGTGATCCGTGCACTTGCCATCTATTCGTCTGGCTGATTGTTGGAATCACATCTGGGGCACTGGCAATCTGGGCCATCACAACCCATTTTCCTGGAAAAACCGCCGCTATCCTTTCTCTTGTCGCAGCAGGTTGGATCAGCGTTATTGCCTGGGCCAGGATATGTTCGCACGAGCAAAGCAAATGCCTTCGGGACCTTAAGACGGAAGTCGACTTTTTTGAAGCTGACGGTGACGACAAGCAAGGGGAACAGAAATGAAATTACCGGAGATATCCGTCCGCAGGCCGGTCACGACCGTTATGGTTTTCGCTGCCATTACATTGCTGGGTTGCGTGGCTTTTTTCAGGCTCAACCTCGACTTGTTGCCGGATATTGAACCTCCGGCCGTGAGTGTCATCACACCCTATCCGGGGGCTTCCGCCACGGATGTTGAGTCGGAGGTGACCAAGTACCTGGAAGACCAGCTTTCCACCACACCGAATCTCGACCGGCTGGAGTCAAAGTCCAAAGACAACATCGCCATCGTCAATTGCATATTCAACTGGGGCACCGACCTGGATGTTGCGGTCAACGATATCCGGGAGAAGATCGATCTTGCCAAGCCGGACCTTGCCGATGGAGCGGAAGACCCCTTTATCTTCAAGTTCAGCAGTTCCATGGTGCCGGTGCTCATCATGACGGTGACGGCGGAAGAAAGCAGTCCCGATCTTTACAGAATTGTGGACAAGCAGATCGCCGATCCGTTGAAGCGTGTGCCCGGCGTGGGCGCTGTCGTCTATATCGGCGGTCAGGAAAGACAGATCAATGTGCATTTCGACCGCGAAGCAATAGATGCTTATCACATTTCCGTCCAGCAGATCAGAAATGTTCTCGCCGCTGAAAACCTGAACCTTCCGGTGGGCACCGTCAAGATCGGGAGGAATGAACTCCAGATCAGAGTGGCGGGGCGCTATCGGGATGCAGCGGAAATCGCAAATACGGTGATCGGAAGCAACGGCGACGCGCTTGTGCGGCTCAGAGACGTGGCCACGGTCACCGATGCCTTTGAGGAGCCGCAGGAGTGGGCGCGTTCCGGCAAGCTTCCTGCGATTGCCTTGATTATTCAGAAGCAGTCCGGGACCAACACCGTCAACGTGATCGAAGCCATAAAAGATCGCCTCAAGACACTGAAGACCGAAGTGCCGGCGGATATCGAAATCCACGGGATTCTGGATAACTCAGATCACATTTATGCGATGATCAATAGTTTGACCGAAGCCGCCGTCGTCGGAGGCCTTTTGGTCATTGTCGTCTGTTTCCTGTTTCTCCGGCGGTTTCGCACCAGCCTGGTCGTCTCAATGGCAATTCCTTTTTCGATTATCGTCGCCTTTATCGGCCTCTTCGTCATGGATTATACCATCAACGTCATTTCCATGATGAGTCTTGCCATTGCTGTGGGAATGGTGGTGGACGATGCCATCGTCGTACTTGAAAACATCGTGCGGCATGTGGACGATGGCAAGCCTCCGCAGTTGGCCGCCGTGGAGGGAACATCCGAAGTGGGTATGGCGGTAGCCGCGTCAACATTGACCATTGTAGCTGTCTTCGCCCCTCTTCTCTTAGTGAAAGGGATCGCCGGCATCATCTTTGGTCAGTTGGCGTTCATGATCTTGATTACGATTCTGGCCTCGCTTTTCATTTCATTGACGTTGACCCCCATGGCTGCTTCCCGTTTGCTCCGTTCACGGGATCAAAGAAAGCTCAATCCGGTATTTGTATGGAGCGAGCGTTTGCTGAATGGAATCGAAGCCGGTTATTCTCACGTCCTGGGATGGGGACTAAGGCACCGTAACATTTTGCTTTCACTTATAGTTATTGTATTTATCGGCAGTCTGGCACTGATTCCTTTGGTCGGTACGGAATTTTTCCCCGAAGTGGATTCGGGGGAAGTGGAGGTGGTCCTGGAGATGGCGCAGGGCACCCGAGTGGAGGTCACGGCCGGAACCACGGAAGAAATGCTCAACGCGGTGAACGCCATTCCGGAAATGGAAGCCTCCTATGCCCTGGCAGGTCAGACCAAGAAAGGATTTTTAACAGCCCTCGGTTTTGAAGAGGGAACCGGCATCGGTCGCATCGGAGGGCGTCTCATTGATAAAAAAGAACGGAGTCGCCATGCCAAGGAGGTCGCTTCGGAGCTTCGTGAGCAGGTCATAAAACTGCCGGGCGTTGAGAATTTTTCCGCCAGCGCCGTAAGCGTCATCCAAAAGGCGTTCCTGGGAGGCGGCCGGCCTATCAGCATCGATATTCTGGGCCATGATATCGAGACGACCGACAAAGCCGCCGCAAAGATCCAGCGCATCGTGGAAACCACACCCGGCGCAGTGGATGTCTCTGTCAGCAGAAAGAGACCACGGCCGGAAGTGCGGATTTGTCTTGACCGGGATAAGGCGGCATCCCTGGGATTGAATGTGGCGCTTGTCGCCGACGCATTGAGGACCAACTACTATGGATTCGATGATACGAAGTTCCGGGAGGCGGGTGACGACTTCGACATCGAGTTGCGACTGAAAAAAGACCAGCGGGAAACGATTCGTGAAATCGGGGAAACCCCCATCACCACCCTGACCGGTCAGACCATTAAGCTCCGGAACGTCGCGTCTGTTCGGGAAACCTTTGGGCCCGTGGAGATCGACCGGAAAAACAGGACCCGCGTCACAAAGGTTCAGGCGGGCGTCCAGGGCAGGGTTCTGGGGGATGTGGTACGGGATGTTCGAGAAAAGATGGCCTCTCTTGACCTGCCTCCCGGCGTTTCCATCGAATGGGGCGGGGAGGTGGAGGAACAGCGAAAAGCGTTCCGCGACCTGACCCTCCTTTTGATTCTGGGAATAGTCCTTGTCTACATGGTCATGGCAGGGGAGTTCGAGGATTTCGTTGATCCATTCATCATCATGTTTTCGGTTCCTTTCGCCTTCGCCGGAGTGATATGGGCCTTCGTTGCCACGGCCACTCCGCTCAACCTGATGAGCTTCATCGGGGTAATCATGCTCATGGGCATTGTTGTAAAGAACGCCATTGTGCTCGTGGATTATACCAAGCAACTGAGAGCAGGTGGGATGACGCTAAACGAAGCGGTGGTCACGGGCGGAAAAACACGCCTGAGGCCGGTGCTCATGACGAGTTTGACCACCATATTCGGCATGGTCCCATTAGCCCTTTCCAGAGGGGAAGGCTCTGAAATATGGAATGCACTGGGCATCACGGTCATTGGGGGACTGTCGGTCAGCGGCCTTGTGACATTGATTCTGGTGCCGCTAATGTATTCGCTGGTTCACCGGGGTAAAGCAAAATGACGGCCGATGTTGTAAACTTCTTCTTTTCTTTCTCCTTTTTTTCCATTCTTGGATGGATGCTGGAGGTCTCCTATCGTTCCGTGCGTGACAAGCGGTTCGTCAATCCCGGCCTCCTGAAGGGGCCGTATCTCATCCTTTACGGTGCCGGCGCAGTGATGCTTATGGCAGCGGTTTCATTGCTGCAGGAATCCAATTGGGGAACCAAGGCCTTCGCTTATTTCATAATCACAACCGGACTCGAATTCGGCTCCGGATTGGTTGCTCAATACTTTTTCCAGATCCGTCTGTGGGACTATTCGGACCAAAGATTTAATTACAGGGGGCACATCTGTCTAAAATTCTCCCTGTACTGGATACTGCTGGCCTTCGCTTTTGAATATGCCGTTTTGCCCCCCTATCAAAGCATGCTCGTCCTGCTTTCACCGGTCTTCAAGTGGATAGTGGCCGGAGCAACGATCTCAATCATGTCGATGGATTTCCTGGCGGTTGCAGCCGGGCGTTTCCTCCGCCTGACGCCGGAAGAGAAAACTCTGATGGAGGCGGAATTCGTCAACACGGCAAGGCCGCTTCTCGATCTGCCGGAGGTTGCAAAACTGGCGCAGTATAACCATCACAGGGGGAAAACCCGATTGGATCATGTGGAGGAGGTGGCCTGCCTGAGCTTTCGCTGGGGAAAAAGACTTTCCCTTGACACCCGGGCGATTATCCGGGGTGCGTTGCTGCACGATCTTTTCTACTATGACTGGCTGCATGACGGACCCAGGCTGCACGGTTTCCGGCACCATACTATCGCTCTTGAGAACGCCCGCAGCATCACCGGTCTTACCGAAAAAGAAGCGGATATTATTAAAAAACACATGTGGCCGCTTACTGTTATACCGCCGCGCCATATGGAATCGCTGGTGGTTTCTCTGGTGGATACCTTTTGCTCTGCAAGGGACTATCTGAGCATGAAGAAACAAGACAAACCCACAGAGGCGGCCTCCCGTTGCGTTCATCCGGAACCGGGAGATGAAAAAAGATGAAGAACCATGCAGAAAGTCTCTATTTTGCCGGGATCGATATCGGTTCAACTACAGCCAAGGCGGTTATCCTGGATAAAGAGGGTGGCATGGTATTTTTCCGCTACTGTCGTCATCAGGGCAAAACAGTGGAAACAACACGGCGTATTTTCAATGACGCCCTTGAGAAACTTGGCGACGTGGAGCTTGATTTGGCGGTTACCGGATCGGCGGGGATGGGTGCGGCCGAATTCTTCGGCCTGCCGTTCGTGCAGGAAGTGGTGGCCTCCGCGCACGTCATCGAAAAGTTTTTCCCCGAAGCCAGGACATTTATCGAAATCGGCGGAGAAGACTCCAAAATAATATTCTTTGACGGCAGTGGCCGCCCCGATATCCGGATGAACGGAAGTTGCGCCGGCGGGACCGGTGCTTTTATCGATCAAATGGCGGTTCTCCTGGGTGTTGATGTAGCGGAACTGAACGTTCTGGCCGGAAAAGCCACGAATATTTATCCGATTGCGTCGCGGTGCGGCGTTTTCGCCAAAACCGACATCCAGGCCCTGCTGAGCCGCCATGTATCCAGGGAAGATGTGGCGGCTTCCATATTTCATTCGGTCGCCCTTCAGGTGATAACCGCCTTGTCCCGTGGACGGGAGATGGAAAGAAAAATACTGATCGGAGGCGGGCCGCTGACATTTTATCCAATCCTGCGGAAAGCCTTTGCAAATCTGCTCGGCATTGAGCATCCGGATGACCTGGTACTTCCGGATCATCCGGAACTGCTTCCCGCCATGGGAGCGGCCATGGTGCGCAATGGCAAACCATGTCGGGGCCGGATCAGCAATTTTTTATCCATGTCCGAGAGAGGTGTCAGCCGTGCAACCAACAGCGGCACCAAAAGGCTGCCCCCCCTGTTTGCAAGCAATTACGAATTTGAAATATGGCAAAAAAGGCATGAGCGAAATTTGGTTCCCAGGATTGACCTGCCTGAGGCAAAAGGAAAAGATCTTTTTTTAGGTGTGGATTCGGGGTCAACCACCACCAAGATCGTCCTTGTCGATGAGAAAGGCAAACTGGTTCTGAGCTATTACGGCCCCAACAACGGCGATCCCATCCAGGCGGTAAAAAAGGGACTGGCTGAATTCAGAAAAAAGTTTGTTTCTGCCGGCTTTGCCCCGCGGATCACCAGAACGGCGGCCACCGGCTATGGTGAAAGTCTCATAAGAACCGCCTTCGGGTTGGACGACGGCCTGGTTGAGACCATGGCGCATTACCGGGCGGCGCGGCGCTTTGAGCCGGATGTATCCTTTATTCTGGATATCGGCGGGCAGGACATGAAGGCGATCTATATTCATGACAACGCCGTGGCTGAAATTCAGATCAATGAGGCCTGCTCATCGGGATGTGGTTCCTTTATTGAGACGTTTGCCCGTTCGCTGGGGTATAGTGTCCAGGAATTCGCAGAGATTGCATGCGATAGCGAATCACCTTTTGATCTGGGAACCCGCTGCACCATCTTCATGAACTCCAAAGTGAAGCAGGCCCTTCGGGAAGGGGCGACGGTCGGCGACATTTCGGCAGGTTTGGCGTATTCGGTTATCAAAAATGCTCTGTACAAAGTGCTGAAGCTGAAGGACGTCGATGTCCTGGGGGACAAAATCGTAGTTCAGGGCGGAACATTTCGAAATCCAGCCGTATTACGCGCCTTGGAGGTGCTTCTGAACAAGGAGGTTATGAGACCGGATATTTCCGAGCTGATGGGAGCCTACGGTGCGGCCCTGACAGCCCTTGCCAATCATCGTGCGCATGTTGTGGCGGCCGTTGCTCCGCAGCAAGAAGCGCTGAAAGGTCCGGATCGGCCGGGACGGGAGACCGACGACCTGGTTTTTGAGAAATTGGTGATGGGAAGTGGTTTTTCAAAAAAGGAAATCCGCTGCCGGGGATGTGAAAACCAGTGCAGGGTTTTGAAGCTGACTTTCAGCAACGGAAACCATTTTTATACAGGGAACCGATGCGAGCGGCGCTTCAGCAACAATCCGGATGCTCAACGCAAAGGAAGGAACCTGATTGATGATCAGATAAGGCTCCTGTTTGAGCGAAACACGGAACCCGAAGGCGAACCGATTTTCACCTACGGTATCCCCCGCTGCCTGAACATGTATGAAAACTTTCCCTTTTGGTGCGCCTTTTTGACCACATGCGGCTTCAGGGTGGTTCTCTCGTCCGAGTCCAATTTCCAATTATATGAAAAGGGGTCTTCCACTGTCATGTCGGAAAACATCTGTTTCCCCGCCAAACTTGCCCATGGGCATATTTTCGATCTTGCCGGGAAAGACATCGACAGGCTGTTCTATCCGACCGTCGTCTATGAGGAAGAAGAATACGCAGATGCCTTAAACAGTTATAATTGCCCGGTGGTTACCGGATATCCCGATCTATTGAAGAGTGCTGTCAATCCAGAGAAAAAATTCAAAATCCCCCTGGACAATCCATCTGTCAGCTTTAAGGATTTCGGTTTGCTGAAAGATCAGCTTTATCTGTTCTTCAGGCGGTTTGGAATCAATTACCGCACGATATCGGAAGGGGTTGAAAAGGGCGTCAAGGCGCAATCGAATTACAAGACGGAACTCAGGTCCATGGCGAAAACGCTGCTGGTCAGGTCGGAGGCCGAGAGACGGACAACCGTTGTCCTCTGCGGCCGACCCTACCATGCAGACCCGCTTGTCAACCACGGTGTTCCGGATGTATTGACGGAACTCGGCGTGGACGTCGTCAGTGAAACCGCGCTTCCCCTGAATGCAGATACCGTCGCTCTGGAAGATGTCAATGTCCTGACCCAGTGGAGCTATGCCAACAGGCTGTACGCAGCGGCAAGGTGGGTAACAAACACGGCGAATGCCCAAATGGTTCAGTTGACCTCTTTCGGCTGTGGGCCGGATGCGATTTCGGCCGATGAGGTCAAAGAAATTCTGCGCCATGGCGGGAAGATTCATACCTTGATCAAAATGGATGAAATCGTCAACGTGGGCGCCGTCAGGATCAGACTGCGCTCCATGCTGGAAGCGGTGAAGGAAAAGAACGGCAAAACGAGAGCCGTAGGGGGCGGCACAATGCAAACGGGCCGGGCGGTTGTGGGCAAGTCCGGAAAGAGAACCCTGATCGCCCCCTATTTTTCACCCTTCTATTCACCGCTGGTCCCGTCGGCTTTCAGGCCCTTCGGTCACCGGGTTGAAGTCCTTCCGCCCCAGGACAGGGAGTCGGTTGAATGGGGACTTAAAACCATCAACAACGATATGTGCTACCCCTCTGTCCTGGTAGCCGGCGACATTATCAAGGCATTTCAATCAGGCAGGTACGATCCTGAAAAAACCGCTGTCGTCATGACCCAAACCGGCGGTCAATGCCGGGCATCCTCTTACGTGTCGCTTATCAAAAAAGCACTGGCCGCCGCCGGCCTGGATGAGGTTCCGATAATCGCTATATCCAATGAGGAAATCAATGCACAACCGTGGTTTAAAATAGATAAAATGGGGCTGATAAAACGGATGGGCTTGGGAATTATTTTCGCCGATCCCCTGGCCAGGATGTATTTATCAACAATGGTCAGGGAAAAGGTGCCCGGGACATCCAAGAACCTGCATGAAAAATATCTCTTTGAAATGGAAACAGGTATCGAGAATGCAGATTATTATTATCTTCTCAATCTTCTGAAAAGGGCCGTGGCGGACTTCAACCGGGTTGAGATCAACGACAAGACTGTCCCAAGAGTCGGGATCGTTGGAGAAATCTTCGTTAAATATAACTTCTTCTCCAACGGAAATATCATCGACTGGCTGTCCGGCCAGGGGGTGGAAGTGGTTCTTCCTCCTATACAGAATTTTTTCGCCCAGCGCTTTATCAATGAGACCTACGACCAAAAGGCCTTTTTTAAACGTTCTTTGGCGGATCGTATCAAGTACAGGCTGCTGGAGATATACTCAAATTACCATGTCGGCCAAATCGAGCGGATTATGCAGGGATTTCGTTTTTACAGAAAGGCTCATGACTTAAGAAAACTGGCGGCGATAACCGGCGAGGTAGTCAGTTTGGCCAATCAGTTTGGCGAAGGATGGCTTCTTACGGCTGAAATGATCGCCATGCTCAATGAAGGAATCGACAACATCGTCTGTCTCCAGCCCTTCGGCTGCATTGCCAACCACATCACCGGGCGGGGCATGGAAAACAAACTCAGGGAGATGTTTCCTCATCTGAACCTACTTTCACTGGACATGGATGCAGGGGCAAGCGAGGTCAACATGATGAACCGCCTCCATTTTATGGTGACAGCCGCACGGGAAGAGGTGGACCGCGAGGTGGGAACACAGCCGGCGCAGAAGACCGCTCGAAGATTTGCCATTCCCGATGCATGGCCGCGCGAACTGGATTCTTTCAACGCCTACACGTCTTTGGAGGTCGAAAAATGGAGGGCCTGGGCGTCCAACCTGGGACTGTGGGAGAAGACGCGGCAGATGAAGCGCTGGGTCGGCATGTAACCTGCAGCATTGCTGAATTTGACGGTCAGAAGGCAGAGGGCATAACCCTCCGCTCGTCAAACGAGAAGCAGGATGCCGTCGATGCCGGGCGCAAGATCAGCCAGAATCAAGGCACCGAGTTCTACATCCACGGCAAGGATGGAAAGATCCAGAACGTGGAAAGCTCATCTTTTCCGAGATCACCTGGCTTTGCTCCACACGAGCGGCGGAGCTCCAGTCCCATTGGCAGACGGAGTACCCGGAGATCGATATCGCTTCAGCGAAAATCTGGCTCTTCGAGAGGGATAGCTACAGCCCCGAGACCTACTTTGTACTGCCAGTGCATTGCTGGCTTGAGAATTACTATCGCCCCATGCAGGGCCGTTTTGATGCGTTCCTTGAGCGGCATGGCCACAGCGACCAGGCCAAGGCTGTCGTCTATGCCGAACGGAACGAAATTGCCCTTTAGCAAATGCGTTGCGACGTCGAACGCTCGTCTGAGGAAATCGAAGTGGCCGTTCAGGAAATCCGCTTGATTTTTCCTTACCGGCCCTTTATTTTAGGATGTTCGGTTAAAATAAAATAAAGACGAATCTTATTTTAGGTTCGAGGCAGGCAGGATGAAACGAGAACTCCAAGGCAAATACGTGACCATATCGACGGTGGGTGAGAAGGCCCAGGCCTTCGTGCCCGCGCCGCTGCCGCCGCGTCCGCCCATCGACTGGACGCCGGAGCTGCGCAGCAAGTTCGACCAGGCGCTGCTGGCGCTCGGGCGGCTGGACAGCGTCTCGACCCTGCTGCCGGATACCTCGCTGTTCCTCTACATGTATGTTCGCAAGGAAGCGGTGCTCTCCTCCATGATCGAGGGGACGCAGTCGTCGCTGTCCGACCTGCTGCTGTTCGAGTTGGATCAGGAGCCGGGTGTGCCGCTGGATGACGTGCGGGAGGTCAGCAATTATGTCGCCGCCCTCGACCATGGTCTGCGCCTGCTGGGGGAAGGGCTGCCGCTGTCGCTGCGGCTGTTCCGCGAGATCCACGGCGTTCTGCTGACCAAAGGCCGTGGCAGCAACCAGACCCCGGGCGAGTTCCGGCGCAGCCAGAACTGGATCGGCGGCACCCGGCCCGGCAACGCAGCCTTTGTTCCACCACCGGCCGAAGAGGTACTGAAGTGCATGAGCAAGCTGGAACTCTTCCTGCATGACCAGCCGGAGCCAACCCCGGTGTTGCTCAAGGCGGCCCTGGCCCATGTGCAGTTCGAGACGATCCACCCGTTTCTGGACGGTAACGGCCGTCTCGGTCGTCTGCTGATTGCGCTGCTTTTGTGCGAGCAGAAGGTGCTGCGGGAGCCGATGCTCTACCTCAGCCTCTATTTCAAAACACATCGCCAGTACTACTACGAGCTGCTCAACAACGTGCGTATGACAGGTGACTGGGAAGCCTGGCTCGACTTCTTCTCCGAGGCGGTGATCGTCACCGCCACCCAGGCGGTGGAAACGGCCCAGCAGCTTCTCGACCTGTCGAACCAGGACCGCGACAAGATCAGTGGGCTCGGACGGGCGGCGGCATCCACCCTGCAGGTCCACCGGGCGCTGATGGAGCATCCCATCGCCACTTCGGGCTCGCTGGTGGAAAAGACCGGCATCACCCCGGCCACGGTCAACAAGGCGCTCGGTCACCTGGAACAGCTCGGCATCGTCAAGGAGTTGACCGCCCAGAAACGCAACCGCCTGTTCAGCTATGCGGGCTATATCGAGATCATGAGTCGCGGCACGGAACTGCCGGGCAGGTAGGTCAATTCGATTCGGTTATGGGAACCGAACCGGCGTCCGAAAACCGGATTCGAAGTTGTTGCGGCTCGACGCCAGGTATCCGTTTTTACTGCAAACCCGTCACCCTCGTCCGGTGCCGGGAAATCAGGGTAGAAAATCGTTTCTCTGGTCTGGTTGGCGGAAAATGGTTGTGTGAGATGACTTCGGCGCATATTATCAAGGCGTTACGAGGAGCGCGGGCTTTGAGACTGTTTTGCGGTAGGTCGGCGTTCCCTCCGATTTTGCCGGTCTGAGAGCTAACGCAAATCGGACTCACCTCGAAACCGCAAAAATTATTCACGCGGATTTCCCGCGTTTCCGACCTTCCGCCAAAGCCGCCTCTCGTCGAAACACCGAATTTTCAACGGGTTGAGCATCAAGAACGGTTCAAGACGAGTTCGAGAGATTTTTCGGTGGGGCAGAGAAAACGCAGGTCCAAAAGTGGCCCCGAAAAGGAAGCGGGGTTGAAACGGTACTTCCCGACCCCGGAGAGTGCCCATTCCGCCCAACGGCCCGAAACCCTTTGATACCAGGGGCTTTCCGGCAACCGAAAAAT
>NZ_JBFXGG010000088.1:0-12567 GCF_050178255.1 Desulfococcus sp.
ATGGCGGTGTTGGCGGGCTGGAAGGTCCAGGGGATGAAGGCCGTGAAGCCGCCTGTCCGGTCCTGGAGCCGCCGGATCTCGTCAAGATGGCGGACGATGTCCCGGGGACGCTCCACATGCCCGAACATCATGGTCGCCGTGGTTCGCAGCCCCAGCCCATGGGCGGTCTCCATCACCGCGAGCCATTCCCCCGCCGAGCACTTGTGAGGGGATACCCGGGCCCGGATCTCGTCCACGAGAATCTCGGCACCGCCGCCGGGAATGGAGCCCAGGCCGGCATCCATGAGGGTTTTCAGGGTTTCCGCCAGGGTAAGACCGGCCCTCTTCGCGATGAAGGCGATCTCCGGCGGGGAGAATCCGTGGACGTGAATGTCGAACTCCCGGTGGATAAATTCGAGCAGGTCCCGGTAATAGTCGATCCCGAGGTCCGGGTGCATACCGCCCTGCAACAGGATCTGGGTGCCGCCCAGATCGAGGGTCTCCCGGATTTTTTCCCGCAGCGCCTCCCGGGAGACGACATAGCCCTCGGCGTGGCCGGGGGGCCTGAAGAAGGCGCAGAACCGGCAGCCCGAGACGCAGATATTGGTGTAGTTGATGTTGCGGTCGATGACGAAAGTGACCAGCGGCTCGGGATGGTGGAAAAGCCGCGAACGGTGGGCCAGGCGGCCCAGGGTCAGCAGATCGGCCTCTTCGAGGAGAAGGCGGGCGTCCTCCGGGTCGAGGCGCGTTCCGGCCTCGGCTTTTTCGAGGACCCGATGGAGCGCCGTCATGGGGCGCCTCCAACCTCGGCGGCCACCGGCCGATAAAAGGAATCCCGCTCCACCGGGGTGAAGCCGGCGCCGGTGATGAGCCGTTCCATCTCCTCCCGGGCCAGACCCTTGGGGGAGGCGGCGCCGGCCATGTGGGTGATCTTCTCCTCCACGATGGTGCCGTCCAGGTCGTCGGCGCCGAAGGAGAGGGCCACCTGGGCCAGTTTTTCGCCGACCATGACCCAGTAGGCCTTGATGTGGTCGATATTGTCGAGCATGAGCCGGGCCACGGCCACGGTCTTGAGGTCGTCGAACCCGGTGGTGGCGGGCAGATGGCTGAGCCGGGTATTTTCGGCGTGGAAGGCGAGGGGGATGAAGGCCGAGAACCCGCCTGTCCGATCCTGAAGCTCCCGCAGGCGGACCAGATGCCGGACCCGCTCCTCGATGGTTTCGATGTGTCCGTAAAGCAGGGTGGCGTTGGCGCTCAACCCCGCCCGGTGGATGTCCGCCATGACCTCGAGCCACCGTTCGCCGTCGATTTTTCGGGGAAAGAGGGCCGACCAGACCCGGTGGTTGAGGACCTCCGCGCCGCCGCCGGGGACCATGCCGAGGCCGGCATCCTCGAGCGCCGCCAGGGTACCTGCCATGCCGAGGCCGGAGATCCCGGCAAGGTGGTCGATCTCCACGGCGGTGAAGGCCTTGATTACGGCATGGGGACGGATCTCCCGAACGGTGGTGAGCAGATCGAGGTAGTAGTCGAAGGGCAGGGCCGGGTTGACGCCGCCCACGATGTGTACCTCCCGGATGGGTTCGTCGATGCGGGAGAGCAGCCGCTCCCGCACCTCAGCCGCCGTGTAGGTATAGGCGCCCTGCTCCCCCGCGTCCCGGGCAAAGGCGCAGAAGCGGCATCGGTTGCGGCAGACGTTGGTGTAGTTGATGTGCTGGTTGTAGACATAGTAGGCCCGGGAGCCGTGGCGACTTTGACGGACCCGGTCGGCCAGCCGCCCCACCCCGACGAGGTCGGGACTGGCATAGAGGGCCATGCCGTCCTCGACATCGAGGCGTCGGCCGGCCTCGATCTTGTCGAGAATAGGGGCGAGGGCTGGATCGCAGAACGACATTTCCATGGATTCTCCTTGAAGCGCCCGCGGTCGGGGCGTGATCGGCGCATGGGCCGGTTGAAATGACCATGTGGTCATATTCATAGATCGAAAAGGAATCCCATGGCAAGTCTTTTTTCGCCGGGATGGATTTCGGGGCTATGGCCGGATGAAGAGCAGGCTCAGGCGGGGAAAATAGGTGATGATCACCACGGCGGCGAGGAGGACCGCCATGAAGGGGAGAGCGGCTCGGTAGAGCTCGATCACCGGTTTCTTGAACCGGTAGCCGGCGATGAAGAGGTTCATGCCGACGGGCGGGGTGAAATAGCCGATCTGCATGTTGGCCAGAAAGACGATTCCCAGGTGGACCGGATCGATCCCGTAGCTCACGGCCACCGGCAGGATCAGGGGCACCATGATGATAACGGCCGAAAAGATATCGAGGAGCATGCCGAGTACGAGAAGCAGGATGTTGAGGAGGATGAGAAAAATCATCGGGTCGGTCACCCGGGCCTGGATCGCCTGGAAGAGGCGGTCCGGGACCTCCGCGTCGATGAGGAAATTGGTGAAGGCGAGGGAAACCCCCAGGATCAGGAGAATGCCGCCGACCATCACCATGGATTCCCGCATGATGCCCGGCAGGGCTGAAAAGGAAATCTCCCGGTAGACGAGGACCTCCACCACCAGCACGTAGAGGGCCGTCACCGCTGCGGCCTCGGATACGGCAAAGTAGCCGGAATAGATGCCCCCCAGTATGAACAGCGGCAGCGGAACCTCCCATGCGGCCTCCTTCAGGGCCGCCCACGCCTCCCGACCGGAGAAGCGGGTGAGGGGCGTCGGGGAGTGTCGGTTCGCCCACAGGCTGTAGAGGGACAGGAGGAGCACCATCAGAATCGCCGGCGGGATTCCCGCCAGAAACAGGTCTTCGAAGGTGACCGTCCGGCCGACGTCCAGCTGCTGGGCCACGATGCCGTAGAGAATCAACGGCAGGGAAGGCGGCAGCAGCAGCCCCAGGCTGCCGGAGGCGGTGACCAGGCCGAGGCTGAATTTTTCGCTGTAACCGGTTTCGCCGAGGGCGGGCAGGAGGAGCCCTCCCAGGGCCACGATGGTGACCCCGGATGCCCCGGTGAAGGCGGTGAAAAGGGCGCAGGCCGTGAAGGCGACGACGGCCGGTCCACCCGGCATCCACCCGATGAAGGCGCGGGTCAGCCGGACCAGGCGCCGGGAGGTCTTACTTTCCCCCAGCAGATATCCGGCGAAGGTGAAGAGGGGCAGCGCCACCAGCACCGGTGTTTCGGCGATACGGTAGAGCTCGATGGCGATGACTGAGAGGTCGACCTCGAGGTAGTGGAATCCGACCATGGCCGTAGCGAGGATGACGGCGAAAATCGGGGCGCCTGAAAGCGTCAGAAGCAGAAGGCCGGGAATGAGAAGATAGAGCGACATCGCGATATCCGGCTCAGGGGTGCTTCGCCGGTGTTCCGCCCCCGAGATTTTGAATCGACAGGGCCAGGTAGCGGATAGCGATCACGAAAAACGCCGTCGGGATGATCGCTTCGCAGGCCCAGGCCGGCACACGGGCGAAGGCCGTCTGGCCGAAGACGGCCTCGGAGCGGACGAACCGGAAGGCGGACACGGCCGCCGCGGCGCAGAGAAGGGCGGTTGCCAGCTGCACGGCGCCGTCGACGAAGGTCTGAAATCGACCCGGCATCAGGCGGCCCAGGAGGTCGATGCGGATGTGCTCCCCTTTTCGAGCGGCGATCATGGCCCCCAGGAGACCGATCCAGAGGACCATGACCCGCACCATGATGTCCCCCCACACGATGCTGACGCCCAAAAGGTTTCTCAAGACGATCTGAAACGTCGCCGTGACGATCATGGCAAGCAGCAGGCCCACCAGGAGGGCGTCCTCCAGGCGGCGGATCATATCCAGGATAGTCGCGATCCGGCCGCGGGGGGGTGTTGTCCTGGGCACGGCGCCGATCTACCGTCGCCGGAAGGCGTTCAGATGATTGTCAAGGACCTCCACGAGGCGGGGGGAGAATCGACCTGCCGCCACCAGGCGCCGAGGCACCTTGTCGGAATGGTTTCGCAACTCCGCAAGGGCTTCGGGGGAGGGAGTGATGAATTCGATTCCCTGGTGCCGCAAGGCCGTCATGGCCTTGATGTTGTCCTCCCGGTTGCGCCGGTCGATATCCGCGAACATGCGCGTCAAAACCTCCCGGACCACGGTCTGGTCTTCGGAGGGCAGCCGCAGGAAGGCTTTCTGGTCCGCCACCAGCAGCGCGTAGATATACATGAACGGCACGTCCAGGAGATAGTTGACCCGGGTGTGCCACTGGAGCGCCACGGCGCCGATGGGGGAAGTGGTGACCGTATCGATGAGCCCGGTCTGGAGGCCGGCGAGGACGTCGGAGACGGCAAGGGGGATCGGCTTGAGTTCAAAGGCCTTCACCCCCTCGAGGACATTCGGGTCGTCGTCGGGGATCCACATCTTCCGCTGACGAAGATCGGCGAGATTCCGGATGGGTTTTTGGGACAGGATGTAGGCGAATCCCCCCTCGGCGATGCCGAAGGCGATCAGCCCTTTCTGTGACAGGGCGTCGAGAAGGAGGGGATCCATGGTCTTCCGGACGTGGTCCACCTCCGGAAGAGACCGGAACTTCATGGGGAGACTGTAGATCTCGATGTCCGGATAGATCTCCGAAAGACTTCCCGCCATCACCGTGCCGCCCTGCAGTTGGCCGATCCGCATTTTCCGGAGTACGGCGTCGTCGTTGCCCATGACGCCGCCGGGATAGTATTTGAGTTGGACCCGCCCTCCGGTTTTCGCCGCCACCTCGGCCGCGCCTTCCCGCATGCGTTCCATCCAGGCGGAGCCGTCCGGCGACAGCGTGGCCAATTTGAGGCGGGCGGCCTGGGCCGTCGGACCGGTCAGGATGACGGCAAGCGCCAATGCCAAACAAAGCCTGTGATACAATGCCATGGGAATCTCCTTGTCGATTCTAATTCGGGTGCCGATGGGCCGCGCTTCGCCTAAAAGTAGTCGTCGGCGTTGTCCAGGAGGAGACGGGCCTCCTTCTGGGCCATGGTGTTCACGAGGGTGTGCCCCGCCACCTCGGGGTCCGCTTCGATCACTTCGGTCAGGAGGCGGTCGTGGAGCCCTCTGTCGAAAACCAGCCGGGCATACCGCCGGGCGTAGGTTACCTTGACCATCAGATTTTTGCCCTCGCTGAGGGCGACGGCCCGCTCGAAGTGGTGCCGGCCGATTTCCGGCCGCCCCCCCAAAGCCGGCGGCAGCAGGGTTGCCAGAATAGCCAGATACTGATGGGCTCCGCCGTCCCGATACCCCTCGTCGAGGGCGATCACCCGGGTCATCAGGGCATCGACGCGGGAGATTTCGGCCACGGCGTCCCAGTCGTCCCGGTGGGCCTCGATCCATGCGGCCCACGTCGCCCCGAGGGTATAGATGACCGGGACGTCGGCCGTCTTGGCGGCAGCGACGGTCTTCCGGAAATCCTCGAAAGACGCCTTCCGAAGATCGCACCCTTTCCGGTTCCGGATGCAGAAGGCCGTGAGAGCGTAATCGAGAGCCTTGTCCGTCAGCTTTCGCTTCCTGGCCGGATCCGTTACGTAGAGGCCGGCATAGGCGGCGTAAAGGTTGGCGGCCGAAAGGAGAAGAGATTCGTCATGGGGGTCCTCCCGGAGAAAACCGTCGATCATGAGCAGATAGGCGGGTCCGCCGGTCTCCACCGTTTCCAGGTCGTTGGCGTCGAGGATGGCCGCCGAGAGGCTGTCGGCGAAGCGTCCGGCGACGGCGGACGCGCACCCCGTCCACACCAGGGGCAGGAACAGCAGCACCGTCCACGGCAGGATCCAATAGGGGGTGCGGGGGCGGTAAGGGTGCATTGAAACCTCCATGTGCATGAATGACCGGGGGGAAAGCCCCCCGCAACAGGGTCGACATCGCCATTTGGAATCATAGGAAAAAGCGATTGTCGTGTCAAGATTTGTGCATCTGTCTAAAGAAGATCTTCAGGCGGTTCGAAAATGCGTTCGGGATCCGTTATTGCGAATATCAAGGAATGATAGTTAGTTACTTCGACTTTCATGATGGTGACCGGAAAGCGGGGCGCGGGCCGTATCCTCCCGGCACCGCCCTATGAAATCGAAAGTTGAGTCAGTTGCCTTATGCCGCAGCGGCGAGGATCCACGCGACGCGGATCGCGGAGGGTTTGTGGTGCCGTGGCGATTTCGTCCGGGCGTTCGGTCGCGTCATATCCGGCTTGACCCGATCCCCGGTGTCACGATAATGAGATGACGGCACGAGCGAGTTTGAAGAGCGCATCCCCATGAAATGGTTCTTAACCGATAGAGAGGAGTCCCAATGCAGGTCATCGAATTGAGGTCCGACACCCTTACCCGACCCACCCCCGCCATGCGGCGGGCCATGGCAGAAGCCCCGGTGGGGGACGATGTTTTCGGAGAGGATCCCACGGTCAACCGCCTCGAGGCCATGGCGGCCGAGTGCACGGGAAAGGCGGCGGCGCTTCTGGTGCCCAGCGGCACCATGGGGAATCTGGTGGCCCAGCTGACCCACTGCGGCCGGGGGTGCGAAACGATCCTGGGAGACCAGTCCCATGTCTTTTACTATGAACAGGGGGGCGCCGCCGCCCTGGGCGGGATTCATCCCCGGACGATCCCCAACCAGCCCGACGGGACCCTGGACCTCGAGGCGACGACCGCGGCGATCCGGCCCGATGACCTCCATTTTCCCAGGACCCGCCTGATTCTCCTGGAAAACACTCATAATCGGTGCGGCGGCGCGCCCCTGACCCCGGCCTATGTGGCTGCGGTGGGCCGACTGGCCGCGGCGCACGGATTGAAGCTCCATGTGGACGGCGCGAGAATTTTCAATGCCGCTGCGGCGCTGGGCGTCTCCGTTCGGGAATTGGCGGCGCCGGCGGATTCCATCTCCTTCTGCCTCAGCAAGGGGTTGGCCGCCCCCGTGGGGTCGCTCCTTTGCGGCAGCCGGGAGTTCATCGCCGAGGCCCGGCGCAATCGGAAGGTCCTGGGCGGCGGCATGCGGCAGGCGGGGGTGATCGCGGCGGCGGGCATCGTGGCCTTGACGGAGATGGTCGACCGCCTCCCGGAGGATCATGCCAATGCCCGGAAACTGGCCGAAGGCCTGGCGGAGATTGCAGGGGTGGCGGTGGACCCGGCCGGGGTGCGGACCAACATCGTCTATTTCGACGTCACCCGGCCGGACATGGACGCTCAGGCTTTGGCCCGGCGGATGAAGGCTTCGGGAGTCGCCCTCCTGGCGGCCGGACCCCGGCGGATCCGGGCGGTCACCCACTACCAGGTGTCGGCCGGGGATATCGAGGCGGCCCTGTCGGCCTTCCGACGGGTCCTGGCCGGCGATGCCTGAACGGTTTCACCAGGGGCCGGCGGCGGGTGCTTCCGGTTTTCGGATTGTCGCTTCCCGGTCAGACGATCAGCACCAGTCCGGCAATCCATGACATGCCGTCTTCGGTTGCCTTCGGGGAGCCGAGATAATCCCCGGGCCATCCGGCGGCCTGCATCAGCCGGGAGACATCGATTCCGAATCCGGACATGGAGGGACGGGCCCGGTCGGGGTTTCGGCAGGTCCCTTTTCCCGACAGGACACGGCATTCGGTGTGGGCGCCGCAGAAGATCCTTTTGCATGCGCCCCCGGCAAAGGCACGTGCCCCGGGGAATCCGATTTCCACCGCCGTACGTTCGACATCGGCGACGATGTCGTGGAGCATCGCCATGACCGCGTCGCGCTCGGAAGAGAGCAGGGCTGACGCGGGAACATCGATTCGGACCGCCAGGGCCAGGCGGTAGTCTTTCAGGAGTCGGCGAAACCCCGAAGGCCCTGAGACATGGGGCGGACAGCCGGCCGATCGGCCGTAGTTCTCGCACCGGGGCGCCCAGCAGCACCGGGCCAGATCGTCATCCACGACGACGACGGCGGCCGGCACCACTGCGGCGTCGGCGGCGCCCCATCGGCGGACGCGGGCGATCAGCGCCGTCAGGGCGGCGGACATTTTCGTCATAAGGTTTTCATCATGGCGATGCCCTCGCAGTCCGGGAATTTGATGCAGAGCATGCAATCCGCCCATATTTTGATGGGCAGCTCGGATCGTGGGATCTCCACGAAGCCGAATTTGCCGAAAAAATCGGCCTTGAAGGTGAGGGAGAAGAGGCGGGTCATGCCGAAGTCACGGGCTTCGGCCATGCAGCTTTCCACCAGGGCGGCGGCCACGCCCTGATTCCGGTGGGACGGCTCCACCACCAGGGAGCGGATTTCACCCAGATCCTCCCAGCAGAACTGCAGGGCGCAGCAGCCCACGACCCGGCCTTCGGTCTCGTCCACGGCGACGGCGAAATCCCGGAGATGGTCATAGAGCTTGCTGAGGGGCCGGGGGATCAGATCCCCCTCGTGGCTGTGCCGATGAAGCAGGCCGTGAATGGCCGTGATGTCCTCGATGGTCGCTTTTCTGATGTGCATGATCGTTGTCCGTCAGTCCAAAAAGAGTTCCAGTTCCCGGGCGCAGTTTTCCCGGGCTTCCGCCGGACCGTCGATGTCGAGGATGTGGTTGTCGACATCCATCTCCAGGATTTCGCACCCGTGCTTGGCGACGATGGTGCTGATCAGCTGGATGGTCTGTTCTCTGCTGAGTTCGGTCATGGTTTCTTTCCTGTGGGTAAGGTTCGACATATCGGTTTCAACCGGTTTTACGGTTATGGTAATACCCATGGGGTCTTCGGTCAAACCCGACGGGGGAATTTCTTTTCCCGACACCCATGGGGCGCCGGTCGCGGCTCCGCCGCGTCAGAAGCCGACGGCGCATCCGTCCTTGCGGTGGTCCGACGCGGCGCAGTAGCCCTTTTCGAGGCGGAGGATCAGTTGGGCGCCCCCGAAGCCGAAGGGGGGCAGACCGCCGGTGATGCGGTGGCCCCGGGCCTCGAGGTCGGCCGCCGTCCCGGGGGAGATGCCCTTTTCAAGGGCCAGGGTGCCGTCCTCGAGGACTTGCCAGCGCGGCGCGTCCGAGGCGGTCTGGGGGTTCTGTCCGTAGTCGAAGATCCGAACGATCATCTGGACATGACCCTGGGGCTGCATGTGGGCGCCCATGACGCCGAAGCTCATGACGGGGGCGCCGTTTCGGGTGACGAACCCCGGGATGATGGTATGGTAGGGGCGCTTTCCGCCGGCGACCCGGTTGGGGTGGCCCGGGGTGAGGCAAAAGCCGCGCCCGCGGTTGTGGAGGCTGATGCCGGTTCCGGGCACCACGATGCCCGAGCCGAATCCGGCGTAGTTGGACTGGATGAAGGAGACCATCATGCCCGTCCGATCGGCGGCGGCAAGATAGACGGTGCCGCGGTCCGGCGACGGCGCGGGGCTCGAATCCTGTGCCCGGCGACGCTGGATCCGGGCGGCGAGCTTTCCAAGGAAGGCGGGGTCGAGAAGGTCTCTGGGGGCGACCGTCATGCCGTCGGGATCGCCGACGTGGGCGTGGGCCGTCCCGAAGGCGAGCTTCATGGCTTCGATCTGAAGGTGGAGGCTGTCGGCCGAGTCCGGCGGATATTCCCTCAGCTCGTGGTGTGCCAGGATGCCCAGCGCCATCAGGGCCGCCATGCCCTGGCCGTTGGGGGGCATCTCGTGGAGCCGGATGCCGTGGTAGTCCATGTGAAGCGGCGTCGTCCACTCGGCCTGGTGGGCCGAGAGATCCGACAGCGTCAGGGCGCCGCCGTCGGCCGCGGCGCAGGCGGCGATCTTCTCGGCCAACGTCCCCCGGTAAAAGTCCTTTCCCCGGCTCCGGCCGATGCGGATGAGGGTTTCGGCCATCTCGGGGCAGGTGAACCATTGCCCCGGTTCGGGGGGCCTGCCGCCGGGCAGAAAGATGCGGACGAACCCCGGCAGATGGGCGTATGTCGGCGCGGCGGCGGCCCAGGCCGCGGCCGTGACGGGGGATACCGGAAACCCCTCCCGGGCATACCGGACGGCGGGAGCCAGGAGGTTTTCGAAGGGGAGTCTGCCGAACCGTTCCCACAGGCGGACCCAGAGATCCACGGCGCCGGGTACCGTGACCGTATCCCACCCGACGGCGGGCATTTCCCGGAGGCTGTTGAATCGGTCCGGGGTCCAGGCGGCGGGGGAACGGCCGGATCCGTTGAGGCCGTGAAGGTCGTGCGTGTCCCAGACCAGGGCGAAGGCATCGCCGCCCAGGCCGTTGCTGGTGGGCTCCACCACCGTGAGCGCCGCAGCAGCGGCGATGGCGGCATCCACCGCATTGCCGCCGGCAAGCAGCATGCAAAGACCGGCCTGCGCCGCCAGGGGCTGGGACGTGGCCACGACACTCTCGGCCATGACCGGCATCCGACGGGACGGGTAAGGGAAATGCCATGTTACAGGGTTCATGCGGCGGCTCCGGAAAAGGTTTCGGCAAATGGTTCGGGCGTGCGGCGGCACCGCTGCCATAGGCTTGACGAATCTTCACAATATCGTTATTTTGAATAAAATTCAAAGCGTATTTCAGTGGAGCGTCCAGGCGCCTGCAGCACTGACGGCGCCGCCCACAAGCCGGCGGCGTTTCATCCGGCGGACGGATATCGACGACGGGAGCGGACGACGGATACCCCCACCCACATGATCAGCCAAAGGACAGCCGTCATGAACAAAAGAATCGTCGCTCAGGTGGAGATGGCGCCGTACATCCTGAAGCGGGCCCGTCTGCGCGATCGGCTTCTCTGCCGGATGGAACGGTATCATGCATTGCGCCGGGGGCGGGGATGGCGGGCGGTCCTGCTGCTCGCCCTGTGGATGACGACGGGCCTCGGGTGTTCCCCCAGAATCCGCCTCTTGTCCCATGGAGAAGATCCGCTTTGCGAATACACCCTCGAGGGGACAGGCCGGCAGAAGGTGCTGGTGATCCCCATCCGGGGGGTTCTTTCGGACGTCCCCCGGCGGGGATGGGTCGGGACCCGCCCGAGCGTCGTGGCGGAGACGGCGGCCCGGCTCCGGAAAGCGGAAAAGGACGACCGGATCCGCGCCGTGGTGCTCAAGATCGATTCCCCGGGAGGCGCCGTGACCGCGGGAGACCTTCTCTACCATGAAATTCAGCGGTTCAAGGAACGGACCGGCGCCGGGGTCGTTGTCGCCATGATGAACGTGGCCGCCTCGGGGGCCTACTACATCTCGCTTCCCGCCGATCACATCCTGGCCCATCCCACAACGGTGACCGGATCGGTGGGGGTTGTTTTCCTTCAGCCGGAGATCACCGGGTTCATGGACAAGATCGGGCTGGACCTGGATGTCTACAAGACCGGCAGGAACAAGGATATGGGGACCCTGTTCCGGAAGCCCACCGATGAAGAGCGCCGCATCATGGAAGGGCTGATCGATCATCTGGGCCATCGCTTTCTGGCCCTGGTGCGGCGGCACCGGCCCATAACAGACGCGGCTTTGGAAACCATCGCCACGGCCCGAATCTTTCTGGCGGAAGAGGCCCTCGCCCTGGGGATGATCGATGAGATCGGCTACCTGGACGATGCGCTCGCACGGGCCAGAACACTTGCCGGCCTGCCTTCCGACGCCCGGGTCGTGGTCTACCGCCGGAGCGAGATCGCCGACGACACTGTTTACGGCGCCGGCGCCGCTTTGTGGGGCGGCGGACGCAGCTTCTCCATTTTTCCGACAGGGGCCCCGGAAGCTGCGGACTGGGGACGTTTCGAGACGGGCTTCCACTATCTCTGGTATCCCGGAGCCGCCCATGAATGACCGATCGATACGGGCTTCGGACGCCCCGGCAGCGATCGAGCGCGCCCTTCACGACCTCAACCGGCGATGGAGCGCCCACGTTCTCTCTCTCTGGAAAGGGGAGACGCCCGAAACACCGCCGTACGCCATCTATGACGGATATGACGCCCTGCTGAGCCTCGAGACCCTTGCCGGGCTGGACGGCGTTGGGGATCCGGAGCGGCGCCGATGCCTGAGGCACGCGCTCATGGACCATTATCTCCAGCGGCTCCTCCTGCCCCACGAGCTGGAGATGCGGACCTGGATGCGGGGGGCAAAAGCGGAGGTGGACGGTGAAAAAATCGGGTTTCATGAGGTGATTCCCTGGTGCCAGGCCGACCATTCCTACGAAAAACGCCAGATCCTCCAGAAGGAGACCGGCGCCCTCTGCAAATTTCTCAAGCCCTTTGTTCTGAATCACTGGGAGCTCCTGCTTTCGGCGATCCGGGACGATCTGGGCTTCGACGGATACGTCGACTACTGCAGCCGCAAACACGACATGGATTACGGCCGCTGGTATCCGGTTATGCGGGACTTCCTTCACCAGACCGACGCCCTCTATTTCGACCGGATGGCGCGCTGGTGCGAAGACCGTTTCCACCGTCCCATGGCGGATCTGACCCGTTTCGACAGCATCAACCTCCTCAGCCTGGCGGAGTTTGACGGGGGGTATCCCTCCACCGCCCTTGAAGACACCCTCGAATTCTTCTCCCGATGGGGGTTCCGTCTGGAGGATCTCCCGGGGCTTCACCTCGACATGCGGACGGATAAACAGAGCGCCCAGGCGCTCTCCGTTTTCGTCGATATTCCCGATGCAATACACATCCTGATGCGCCCCCAGGGGGGATGGATCGATCTGGAAACTCTCTGGCACGAGCTGGGGCACGGCCTG